>JALRFT010000247.1 GCA_023261915.1 Acidimicrobiales bacterium
GTAACGCTGCCCCGGGGGAAGTCGTGGACGCCGAAGAACTGAACGCCCAGTACGAGGTGCACAACGTTGTTCCCGCCGGGGTCACGGTTGGTCGTCGACGATTCATCGAACTGCTCGCCGGGGCCGGAGCGTCTGCCGCCCTGCTCACCGCCCTCGACACCCCCGTGCTGGCCCTCGCCGGCCAGTCAGTGGCGCCCGCGGCCTGGGCCCCCACGTTCCCCGACGGAGTGATGTGCGGCGATCCATCCCCTGACGGGACGGTGCTGTGGACCCGTGTCGGTCCACCCCCAGTCCCCCAAGCGGTCGAAGTCGCCTGGGAAGTTGCCGCCGATGCCGGGTTCACGGAGATCGTGGCCGGCGGCTCTGCCACGGCAACGGCCGACCACGGCTACACGGTGAAAGTGGCCGTGACCGGTCTCGATGCCGACCAGTGGTACCTCTACCGGTTCACCTGCGACGGAGTCACGACCGTGACCGGACGACTCCGCACATGTCCGGCGCCCGGGTCATCCCCCGAGAGCCTGCGGTTCGCATGGTCATCGTGCCAGCAACGCAGTTCGAGGCGAAACGGAGACCGGAGCCGCTACCACGCCCACCGCGCCATCGCCGCCGAAGAGGGACTCGACTTCTGGATGCATCTCGGGGACTACGTCTATGTGAGTGACGGTGGCACTCTGACCGTGGACAACTACCGGGGGGTGTACGAGCAGTTCAAGTCCGACCCCGACCTGCAGGCACTGCAGGCGACGGTCCCGACGGTCGCCATGTTCGACGACGGGGAATTCGTCAACGGCGTCCACCGAGGCATTCCAGCCGAGCGACTTGCCAACGCCTTGCAGGTGTGGTTCGAGCAGTTCCCCGTCATCCCCCCCGACGGCACACCAACGAAGGCCCATCGACGCTTCCCCTGGGGTGACCTCCTCGACGTGTTCATGCTCGACGTCCGCCAGTACCGCGACGCCGAAGTCCCTGAAGGAGCGGCGCCGAACTCCACTCAGGACCGAGCCCGTTTTGACCCCGACCGCACCACCCTCGGCGCGGCGCAACGCAACTGGCTCAAGACGGGTCTGGCAGAAACGACGGCCATCTGGAAGGTCCTCGGGAACCCGTACAACATGGCCATGTGGCGTCTCGGCAAGGCCAATCAGCCCGCTGCTGGCCAGACCTTCACCACGAACTTCCGTGACCTCAACAACGTCCACGTCAATCAGGGCACCTACGCCCCCAATGAGGCTTGGGACGACTTCTGGTGGGAACGCAAGAACGTGCTCGAATCCTTGGTCACCAACGGTGTCGACAACGTGGTGTCGGTCAGTGGGCACACCCACATCTGGCTGGCCGACGTCCTCATCCCCAACCCTGATGACCCGGCATCCCCGGTGGTGGCATTCGACTTCACCTGCGGTTCCCTCACCGCCGACCCTGATTTCCCCGAGTTGAACTACGGCGGGATCGACTTCAATGGCAACGCTTCGGCTGCCTACTCCACCCTGCAGACCATTGCGGCCGGGATCGAAGACCTGAACCCGTGGAAGGCCTACTGCAACTTCATCAACCAGGGATATGGCCTAGCCACGTTCACACGGGACAAGGCCGTCATCGAGTTCAAGTCGGTCGACACCTTCGCCGCCGAGCCCGAAGCCGACCTGCTGGCCCGCTTCACCATCAAGGCCGGAGAACGGCGGATGCGTGTCGAGCTGTGGCCCGCTCCGTGTTACCCGAGTCCAACCACTCCGCTCAGTCCCGTCATGCCGGCGCGGATGTTCCCGCCGGCGGTGCCATGGTCAAAGTTCGCCGACGTCCCCCCGTCGGCTTCACATGCCACAGCCGTGAACTGGATGGCGGCGGCCGGGATCACGAGTGGGGTGGCGCCGGGTCGCTTTGGTCCCGATCAGCCGGTAACCCGCGGACAGGTGGCGTTGTTCCTCTGGCGGTTCATGGGCAAGCCCCGAGCCACTCGTCGGGCCAACTACGCCGACATCACCACCCCCGGTGATCTCCGCGATGCAGTCGACTGGATGGACGAGGCCGGTGTCACCATCCGCACCACCCCACCCGGAGGTCAGGCCCGATTCGATCCGACCGGTCGATCGACCCGGGCACAGATGGCCGCGTTCCTGTTCCGTCTGGCGGGTCAACCCGCCGGGTCACCGCCCGCCGCCTTCACCGATATCAAGCGAACGAGTTGGCAGGCACCACCAGTTGATTGGGCCGCCTTCCACCGCATCAGCGTCGGCCTCGGTGGCACGGCAAAATTCGGCCCCGACGGCACGGTCACCCGAGCCCAGGTCGCCAGTTTTCTCTACCGATTGGCCGCAACACCATCGGCGTGGTCACCCCAGATTGAACTCCCCGTCAATGCCCGGGAGTTCCCGACCTAGATCGGTGCAATATTGGCCACCGGTGGCGCATGACGGCATACCTGACCCCGCAGTGCGTCACTGGGCGGGAAGTCAGGCAATGGATCGACGCCGTCCCATACGGGTAGAACCAGTACCGAGGGGTGATCGGGACCAAAACCAACGGTGTGGGCGGCGCCCGGCACCACTGGATTGTCAAAGCACCAGAACGGACTGTCCCGTCCGGGAGTGGACACGGTCAACCGCAGGCGGGCACCGGGTCGGAAGACGTGGGCCACGGGCATGAACGGCACCCGGAATCGCTCCCACTCTCCCGGAACCAGCGGACGGCGGTGATCCCGGTGGAAGGTGTAATCGACCCGGGTGTCATCAGAGCGCTCCGGGTCCTCTTGACGATGCACGGGACGGTGCCATCCAGACTGCACCCGCACCTCAGTGCCATCGGGGCGGACCTCGGTCATCGTGACCTGCACCGACGTGTCCTCGGTACCGGGGCACAACCACAGGTCGAGATGCCCCTGGCCCATAACCGTGACGGTCTCGCTCAATGGCGGGGTCTCGAACCGAACGCAATGCTGGGAAGCAAAGGGTGACCAGTCGTAGGGCACGCTCGGGCGGACGAAATCGTTGAACTCCTCGGTGAGCGCGTAGGAGATGGCTCCGGCCTCGAGGTCATCGACATAGCGGTAGGCACCCGACGTCGCCGCTGGCTCGTCGAACAACACACCGGTATGCCCTTCACCCCCGAGGTGCCAGCGACGGGCTGCCGTTCCTGGAGGCGGGAAGGAGCGTGCGGTCACCTCGAACCGGGCGCCCGGAGCACCAGGCACCTCCCCGCCCGCGCCCGACTCGAACAGGATCCGCACCGGCGGCTCGGCCAGGTAGCGGTCGAGCGCCGCGTCGTAATCCTCGGCGAGATCCCCGAACCGGTCATCTTCAATCTCGGCGGTGTACCCGAAGTGTTCGGCGAACAGCGGTGGGGCGAACTGACGCACCAACGGCGGGACCACCGGGACACGCCGGGCCACGTGGAATGACAGGAATTCGAACCAGCGGGCGATGACCATTGGGCTGTAGCCATCGGGGTGGTGACCGTTGAACAGTGTGAACACCACGTGAGGGGAACGATCGAACTGCTCGAGCATCAGAGCAAAACGGCTCCCCGTCTGCTCGTCCTGCCACGCACCGGTGAGGTAGACCGGAACATCAATCTGCTCGACCAGATCAGCAGTCCGTCGGGCCGCCAGCGCCGGGCGGAAATTGCTGACCGCCCGCCCGAACGCCTCGAAGTCAACGTTGAGACTGCGGATGGACTGATTCGCAGCGCACACGGCGTCACCGGCATCGATCCGTGCCTGGTCCCATGCCTGACCGCCGGCCTGCACGGCGGCGTCCCGCATGGCAAGCCACGCCCGGGTAAACCCCGAGTTGTAGGTCCCACCGGGCCACTGCTGGCGCCACAGGTCGTCGATCACCGAAAGTGGCGTGATGGCCGCCAGGCTGGGGGGACGGGTGGCGGCCACGAACAATTGCGAAATGCCGGGGTAACTGAGACCGACCATCCCGACCTTGTTGTGCAGAACCCACGGCTGACGCGCCACGACCTCGATCACGTCGTAGCCGTCAGCAGCCTGAGCAGGACTGAAGATGTCGAACACCCCACCCGAACAGCCCGAGCCGCGCATATTCACACCCACCACGGCGAACCCCAACACGTTGGCGATCATGGTTCCGGGTTGAGGGTTGTCGGGGTCCGACGGCGTGTAGCCGGAGTACTCAACAACCGTCGGCCATGGACCGTCGCCGTACAGGTTGCGATCGGGGGTGCGGACCATCACGGAGAGCTGGACGCCGTCGCGAACCGTGAGGTAGCCGTAACCGTCGTTGAGGATCTGGTCGTAGAACTCGGGGGCCGGATGGTCGTGGACCCCCAGCACCCGGACGCGCTCGGAACGTCCGTCGCCATCGGGCGAGGTGTCACGCACCAAGTACTCACCGGGAGCCAACGTCACGCCGTTAGCCACCGCCTCCACGAGGTCGTCGACGTCCCGCACGATCTGGTAGCTCTCGGGCACGAACCCGACGTGGGCGTGCCCGGCATGATCGGCCACCACGGTGATCAGGTCGCGACCGGGCTTGTCATCGGGTCCCAGTTCGGTGACGGTGAGCAGCGCTCCCGGGTGGGCACCAACGACGGTCAGGGTCTCAACACCGGGCGTTACGAGCATGGAGCACCGTAGCGCGCCCCTAGGATCGGCCTATGCCCGCCGAACCTGCTGGTCCTGACGAACCCCGACCCGCTGACCCCGTCACCCGTGCACTCCTCGCTGCTGCCGCCGAGACGATGCCGCTGACGGATCCACTGGATCTCACGCTTGCCCAGCGGGGCCGCATTGCCCCCCTACCCGACGCCCCGGTACTGACCCCCACGGGCTGGCCTACGTGGGATCGACGGTCGTTCGTTCGCGAGGACCCGACGGTGTCAGGGATGGCCGCCGATGCCGGCTGCCCTGACACCGTCCATCCCTCTCTGTGGCGCCAGGCCGGACTGAACGCTGTCGACGGGCTTTTCGAAGTGACCCCAGGCATCTGGCAGGTCCGCGGAATCGACCTTTCGAACATCACCTTCGTCGCCGGCGATCACGGATGGATCGTGGTTGACACCGGAAGCTGCGCCGAGACGGCCGCAGCAGCTCTGGCCTTGACGAACGCCGAGCTCGGTGAACGACCCGTGACGGCCGTCATCATCACCCACAGCCACATCGATCACTTCGGCGGCATCCGGGGCGTGGTGAGCCCCGACGACGTCCTCAGTGGCCGGGTCCCGGTGCTGGCGCCCGCGGGATTTCTCGAGGCCGCCGCCAGCGAGAACGTGATAGCGGGCAACGCCATGAGTCGGCGGGCCATGTACATGTACGGCTTCCTGCTCCCCCGGACGGCCCAAGGCCACATCGACTGCGGTCTCGGTCGCAGCGTGCCGATCCTCGGTAGCCAAGGTCTGGTGGCACCCACGCTGGAAGTCCGCACCACAGGCGAGGAACACGTACTCGACGGCGTTCGGCTCGAGTTCCAGCTGACTCCGGGCGCTGAAGCTCCCGCCGAGATGAATTTTCTGTTCCCTGACCTCGGGGCGTTGTGCATGGCGGAGAACTGCACCGGCACACTGCACAACGTCTACACCCCACGTGGTGCGGTGGTGCGGGACGCTCTGGCATGGAGTCTCTACATCGACGAGGCGATTGAGCGATTCACTGGTCGGGCCAACGTGGCGTTCGCCACCCACCACTGGCCGCATTGGAACGACCTCGCCGACGGCTGGGAAGGGTGGTTGCGAGTCCAGCGGGATGCCTATCGCTTCATTCACGATCAGACCATGCGACTGGCCAATGCCGGGCGGTCCCCCGACGAGATTGCTGAGGAACTCACGCTTCCCGAGTCGCTGGCCCGACACTTCCACGTCCACGACTACTACGGCACCGTCCGCCACAACGCCAAGGCCGTCTACCAGCGCTACCTCGGCCACTTCGACGGCAACCCCGCCACCCTCGATCCTCACCCCCGCACCGAGCGCGCCCGGCGCTACGTGGAGTGGATGGGCGGTGCCCAGAGCATCCTTGAGCGGAGTCGCCAGGCCCTCGCCGATGGAGACGCCCGATGGGTCGCAGAGGTGGTGAACCACGTGGTGTTCGCCGACCCCTCCAATCGTGATGCCCGGGCCCTGCAGGCCGCCGCCCTCGAGCAGCTCGGCTATCGCTCCGAGTCGGCAGTGTGGCGATCGTTCTACCTCACGGGCGCCCAGGAACTTCGTAACGGCACCCCCACCGGCCTCGGGCGAGGGATCGTGAATCCCGACATGGTGGCGGCCATGACCCCCTCCATGCTCTTCACGTGGCTCGGTGTGCATGTGGTGGGGTCGGCAGCGATTGACTGTGGCGACCTGTCATTGACCGTTGCGTTCAGTGGTGACAGCGGCGGAGAGGCAACGGAATGGGACGTCGGTCTGTCCAATGGCGCTCTCTATGCCACGCCCGGACGACCCGCCGCTCCCCCCGCCACCGTCGTACAGTGCTCCCGGCAGGGTCTGGCATCGCTGATTCTCGCTGACGGTCCCGATGCGCTCGAGGGACTCATGGCCGACGGGAGCATCCACGTCGTGGGTGACCCCGAGCCACTGCGACTACTGAAGGCAACCTGCGCGCCGTTCAACCTGTGGTTCCCGATCATCGAGCCCGCTGCCACCACGGCGGACTGAGAACCCCACCGTGGCCGGTTGCACCTAGCTGCGAGGAACGTCCACCCACGGTTGCTCCTTATCGACCCGCGGTTCACCGGGAAGACCGAGGACCCGCTCGCCGAGAATGTTCCGCTGGATCTCGGAGGTTCCGCCCTCAATGGAATTGGCCCGACTACGCAGGAACATCTTGCGAGCCGTTCCCGGAGGCCCGACGAGTCCGAGGGACTCGGTGCGCTCGTGGATGTAGTCGTAGCCGACCAGAGCCTGAGCGCCGAGAAGGTCGACACAGAATTCGTAGATCCGCTTGTTGACTTCGGCGAACATCAACTTGGCGATCGAGCCTTCGGGCCCCGGCATACCGGCCCGCCGGGCCTGCCCGGCACGAATGTTGGTGAGGCGCAGCGCCTCCGACTCACACCACAGCTGCATCAACCGATCGGCCATGGCGGGCGTGCGGTCCACGTGCGGCTCGTGTTGCCAGATTCGGATGGCCTCGGCGATAGCACCGGAACCGGACTGGGGTGGCCCCGAGCCTCCGCCGATGGTCACCCGTTCGTTCATCAGGGTGGTCATGGCCACACGCCACCCTTCGCCAATGCCGCCGATGCGGTCGCTGTCGGGAATCCGCACCTCGGTGAGGTACACCTCGTTGAACTCCGCCTCACCGGTGATCTGGATAAGCGGACGTACCTCAACACCCGGCGCATGCATGTCGAGAGCGAAGTAGGTCAACCCTTTGTGCTTGGGTGCGTTGGGATCGGTGCGGGCGACGAGCATGCCCCGGTCGGCGATGTGGGCAAGGGTGTTCCACACCTTCTGCCCGGTGACCACCCACTCGTCACCGTCCCGGACGGCTTTGCATGCCAAGCCGGCGAGATCTGATCCCGAACCCGGCTCGCTGAACAACTGACACCAGGCGTCCTCGCCGGTGAACATGCGACGCAACAGACGCGACCGGAGCGCATCGTCACCATGGGTGACCACCGTGGGGCCAGCCATGGTCAGACCGAAGAACACTCTGGCGTCAGGGGACTTGGCGCCAGCGTCACGCAGACGTCGTTCCACGACTGCCTGCGCCTTGGGCGGCAGGCCCAACCCGCCCCAGCCCTCAGGGAAGTGCACCCACGCCAGTCCTAGGTCGTACTGCGCCCCCCGGAAGGCAGCGAAATCAGTGGTGGCGGGGTTATGGGTGGCAAGGAGTTCGTCGAGACGCTCCTCGACCACGCTCACCGCTTGCTCAGCGTCTGTGGTCGTCACGCCCCCGACATTACGTCAGCGTCGACCGGTTTGGCCCGCTCGGCCCGCCACAGCACCAGTTCGACCACCACGAGGCCGACCACGACAACGACGGCGAACCAGAGCGCCGGGCCCATCCACCACAAAAGGGCGGCGGCGACGACCGCCGCGGTGATCTGTAGCGAAGCAGGCGAGGGTGTCACCCACCACCGAGCCGGGGCCTCGCTGCGCTCGAACACGGCGGCGATGGCCTGGCGACGCTGGGTGGCCCACAGGCCGATGGCCACGGAGATGATGACGAACATCAGCACCGCCAGCGTCTGATAGAGGCCTTCCATCACCGACGACACGACGGCGTCGGCGGCGTCACGGTTCACCGGCACTCGCACGTCCTG
>JALRFT010000013.1 GCA_023261915.1 Acidimicrobiales bacterium
GCGCCGTGACGGAGATGGCCGGGATCGCGCCGACCGCGGCGGGGATGCTCGCGGTGCACTCCTCGATCGGCGCCGTGTCCAGCTGGGGCCATGTGGCGCAGCTCGTGCTTGCTGCACAGGAACACCCCCGTCAGGTTCACAGCCAGCATGTGATCCCAGTCGGCCTGAGAAAGTTCGGTCAGTGGCGTCATGAGCCCGCTGATACCGGCGTTGTTGTGGGCGGCGTCAAGGCGACCCCAGCGATCCACGACGGTATCGATGAGGGCGGCGACCGACGACTCATCGGTGACATCCACCGTTGTGGCCTCGGCCCGACCGCCGGTGGCGACGATGGTGGCGGCCACCTCCTCAGCGGCAGTGCCGTTGGCGTCAGCCACGATGACCATCTCGGCACCCTCAGCGGCGAATAACTGGGCGCTGGCGGCGCCGATACCCTGGCCGCCACCGGTCACCACCACAACGAAGCCGTCGGCGAGGCCCGACGGCTTGGCCGGGGGGGAGGGGGGCGTATCGGATGGGGCCATGGCCGCACAGTACCGGGTGGGGCATCATGGGCGTCGTAAGCCCACGCCGACACAGGGGGTTCCGCCGTGGTCACACTCATCAGTCTTCTCCGTCGCAAGGCCGGTCTCAGCCACGAAGAGTTCCTCACCTACTGGCACAACAATCACGGGCCCCTCATCGCTGCGAGCTCGGCGGCCCGCTACGCCCGCCGCTACACCCAGCATCCCCGGGCGGCGGGAATGGGTGATGAGACGTGGGACGGGGTCACCATTCAGGAGTTCGACTCGGTGGCGGCATTCCATGCCCACATGACCGAGGACGATTTCGGGGCAATGATGGCGGACCTTGAAAATTTCCTCGACACCTCGGCCATTGAGTGGGTGGTGTGCGACGAACCGATCGTGGTGCTCGATGGAGACGGCGAGCCGCAGTGACCCGTAGCGTTCTCGTGGCCGGCAGTGGTGTGTCGGCCACCCCCGGGGCCGTCGAGTCGCTCGTGGAGTTGGCTCAACGGACCCGCACCGGGGTGTTCAACACGTGCTGCGCCAAGGGCTTGTTTCGTTTCGATGATCCTGCGCACTTCGGCACCATCGGGTTGCAGCGTGACGATCTGTTGCTCGCTCGGCTGGCTGAACCCGACGGCGCTCGGGTGGTGGCGACCGGTGTGGAGGCCGACGAGATCCCCGGGGGGATACCCGGCCACTGGGAACGGTTCGATCCGAGGGCTCTCGCCGATCTCGACCTTCCCGAGAAGCCAGCCTTCGGTGACCGCCCACCGCTGTATGCGGCGTTGGCTGCAGTGTGTGGCCCGCTCTACACCCTCACTTCGACGCCGTTGTCACCCGTGCGCGCGGCGGGGGACCTCGCCGCCGCACTGCACACCGACATCGTCGTAACCGCCAACGCCGGACTGGCAGCGTTCTGGCTGGGTCGGACCTTCCCTACACGCCAGAGCGGCTCGGTGCGGCTTCCGGTTCGTGCCAACCATGACGTGGTGGCCGAAGTGGTGGCTTCAACAGCGGCGGTTGTCGTGGTCTGCGGCCCCGGTGACAACGTCCCCGACGTTGTGGGGGCAGAGGGGACGGTGGTCGTTGAACACTGGTCATCCACCGGGCCGCTCCTCGATCCCGATCAGCGCATGGCTGCCGTGGAGAATGCACTCAGCATGGGTGGTGTCCACCACCTTGAGATCGGTGTTGACGTTGATGACGTCGCCGGTCTCGTGGAAGTCGCCGGACCGGTGACGGCGTGGGGCCTGGCCTAGCCCGGGTCAGCCTGGCGCCGCGGCCCACTCGTCGACGAGGACATCGGTTGTGGTGAGCGTGGCGATGTAGGCGAGCGCGTTGCGCAGGACCTCGTCACCAAAGGAGGTGGGGATGCCCACGACGGCATCAGTGGCCACGATCACCTCGAATCCTTCGTTGACCGCCTCGATGACGAGACCGGGGATTCCGATGTTGAGCGACACCCCGCACGCCACGATGGTCGTGATTCCCCGATCGCGCAGCTGCGTGGCGAGAGGAGTCCCGGTGAACGGGGTCAGTCCGTGGTGCCGTTCGCTCACGAGGTCACCCGGCTCCGGACCAAGGCCGGGAAGCAGTTGGGTTGAGGGGTCGCCGGTGCGCAACAACGTGGGGTGTTGGACGGCGGCGGCCATGACGGGCAGGTCGAGGCGCGCCCCGGCCCCGTCGGGTCGGATCGAGAACGTGCAGTGCACCACTGTGAGGTGATTGGTGCGGGCGGCCTGCACCAGACGGGCCGCCTGGGTGTCGACCCCGGCGGCAGTGACGGCGTTGGTGAGGTAGGGGACCGGGGTGAGGTCGCCGCACACCCCTCGTTGGAGTTCCATGGTCAGCACGGCGGTGTGGGCCGGATCGGTGGTCACGCCCCGACGCTACCCCGCTCCCGACCGGGCATCTGATGGACCGTCAGATCCGCGCTACGGTCCCCGGGGGCGGCGGGGGCCGTCAGGCATCGACCGGCAGCAGGGGGTTCCATGGGCGACAAAGGCATCGAGTTGGGGACGTTGCTGTTCACGATGGTCGAACCCGACAAGGGCCACGAGGTCGACTACAACCGCTGGTACGAGCGGGACCACTTCTACGCCGGATGCATGGTGGGGGCGTACAACTTTGCGGGTGACCGTTTCGTCGCCACCGCCCGCCACAAGGCGTTGCGGTACCCGACCGATTCACCCATGACGCCTGACCCCATGGCCGGGTCGTACCTCGCCATCTACTGGGTGCTCGCCGGCCACCACGACGAGTGGAACCGCTGGAGCGTGGACAACGTGCAGTGGTTGCACGCCAACGGTCGCATGTTCGCCCACCGCACCCACATCCACACGCTGCTCTACGACCATGCATGGTCGTTGCAAGCCACCCCTGACGGGACACCGGTCGAGCTCGCCCTTGATCGTGACTACACCGGACTCGTCGTCAACGTCGGTGAACTGGTGGGGGACGCCACCCACGCCGATGTGGAGGAGTGGACGCGGGATGAGTGGGCACCACCAGCCATGCACGCGTCGTGGGGCCCGGACCTCATCGCCTCATCCACGCCGCTGCCCCTGCTCGATGACGCCCCCGCCGACGTGCCTCGTGTCGCCAACGCCGATCGTCGGTTCCTCCAGTTGCACTTCTGCACGTCGGATCCGGCTGATGGTTGGGATGAGGGCTACGGCCGCTTCGGTGCCGAACTTGAAGCATCAGGTCTCGCTACCCACCTGTGGTCAGCCCCGTTTATTCAGACCGTGTTCGGCACCGACACCTACACGGACCAGTTGTGGTGAGCGCCACCGTGGCCCCGATTGTCGGCAAGCGCATTCTTGTGACCGGGGTGACCGGTTGGGTGGCTGGGCCGCTAGCGCGCGACCTCGCGGCGACCGGTAATGAGGTCTTCGGCGCGGCTCGGTTCCGCGACGACGCGGCCCGTGCCGCCCTCGCCGCCGACGGGGTGGAACCCGTACGGATCGATCTCGCCCGCTCCGACTTCGATGAGGTGCCGGCTGATCTTGATCTCGTGTTGCACTTCGCCGTGGCCAAGGTCGACAGTTTCCCGCTCGCCATGGCCGTCAACGCTGAGGGGTCGGCGGATCTGATGGAAGTGGCGGCATCACGCAGTGACCGTCTCTCGGGTTTCCTGCACTGTTCGTCGACGGCGGTGTACCAGCCTCGCGATCATGACCGTCTCGTGGAGGGCGACGCCCTCGGGGACAGCCACCGACCCATGCCCGGCATGCCGACCTACTCAATTT
The DNA here is from genome assembly GCA_023261915.1 of Acidimicrobiales bacterium. Classification (GTDB taxonomy): domain Bacteria; phylum Actinomycetota; class Acidimicrobiia; order Acidimicrobiales; family Acidimicrobilacustridaceae; genus M30B73. The sequence goes on from JALRFT010000013.1 coordinate 3,761, forward strand.
CCAAGATCGCCGGCGAGGTACTTGTCGGTCACACGGCCAAGCGACTTGGGGTGCCGACCGTGGTGGCCCGTCTCAACGTCCCCTACGGCGACACGTGGGGGTGGCCGCTGTTTCACCTGTTGCTGATGGAACAGGGCTCTCCGGTGCCGGTGCACGTGAACGCTCCCACCAGCTACACCCCCATCCACGCTGACGACATCGCCGCATCGATTCCCCACCTGTTGACCCTGGCTTCGACCCCGGCCACCACGGTCAACTGGGGAGGCGACGAGGTGGCCTCCATTGAGGACTGGTGCACCGAGATGGGGGCCTTGACGGGGCTGACACCGATTTTTGCCCCCACCGAGGCCACCATTGCGGCCATCGTGCCCGACCTGTCGCTGCTGCACTCCACTGGGTTCCACAGCACCGTCGGTTGGCGGGACGGGATACGACGACTCGTGACGAGTTCCCGTCCCGACCTGTTGGTGGCGGGGTAGGGACGTCGTGCGCATCGGCATCACCATCTTCGCCACTGACCGCACCATCGGCCCCGCCGAGTTGGCCGTCGCTGCCGAAGAGCGGGGCTTCGGCTCGTTGTACGTCCCCGAACACACGCACATCCCCACGAGTCGTGTCACCCCACCGCCCTCGGGGGACGACGTGCTCGCCGACGAGTACAGCCGCACCCTCGATCCCATGGTGGCGTTGTCGGCGGCGGCGACGGTGACCGACCGCCTGTTGGTGGGGACCGGGGTGGCGCTCGTGGCCCAGCACGATCCGATCACCTACGCCAAGGCGTGGGCCACCCTCGATCGTCTCAGCGGAGGCCGAGCCGTGCTCGGTGTGGGGTTCGGCTGGAACGTGGAGGAGATGGCCGACCACGGTGTGGAAGCCGCCTCCCGGCGCGATCAGGTGCGTGAACACGTCGAGGCCATGCGGCGACTGTGGACTGAGGAAGAGGCGTCATTCGACGGCGAGTTCGTGCAGTTCTCCCCGTCGTGGTCGTGGCCCAAACCGCACGAGGGCCGTTCCCTCCCGGTGCTGATCGGCGGTGGGGCAGGACCCAAGTTGCTGTCCCACGTGGCGGCGTGGGCGGACGGGTGGATGCCGATCGGCTCGTCCGGACTGGGGGAAGCGTTGCCCCGGCTGCACGAGGAGTGGGCAGCACAGGGCCGAACTGGTCTACCCCGGGTGGTGCCCTTCGGGGTTGTTCCCACCGCTGGCAAGCTCGAACGCATTGCCGAGCTCGGATGCGACGAGGTGGTGGTGCGGGTCCCGTCTGCTCCCGCCCCGGAGGTCCTCGCCGCGCTCGACGAACTGCAGTGGGTCGTGGAGCAGTTCGCCACCACGACGTGAGCAGTCAGCGGTGACGAGGCTGTCGGTCTTCATTGCCACAAGCATCGATGGGTTCATCGCAACGACC
>JALRFT010000149.1 GCA_023261915.1 Acidimicrobiales bacterium
CCCTCGCCGGAGTTCGACGGGACCAGTTGGAGATCTTCACCAAGGTCTACTGGCCGACCTCGGCCGGCCCGAACGGTCGGGGACTGTCCCGCAAGCACATCATGGAGTCGATCGACGGGTCACTGCAGCGGCTCGGCACGGACTACGTCGATCTCTACCAGGCGCATCGTTACGACCACGAGACCCCACTCGAGGAAACCATGGTGGCCTTCGCCGACCTGGTCCGCCAAGGCAAGGTGCTCTACGTCGGGGTGTCGGAGTGGACTGCTGAACAGTTGCGGGCTGCTGCGGCGCTCGCCGCCGAATTACGGATCCCTCTCGTGTCGAATCAGCCGCAGTACTCGATGCTCTGGCGGGTTATCGAGGCCGAGGTCATTCCGGCGTGTGAGGAACTCGGCATCGGTCAGATTGTCTGGTCGCCCATGGCTCAGGGCGTGCTTACAGGCAAGTACCGGCCCGGTGAGCCGGTGCCTACAGCGTCGCGCGCCGAGGATCCCAACGGCGGCTCGGACTTCGTGCGTCGCTGGTTGTCGCCCCCGGTGCTCGAGGCGGTGGCGGAACTGGTTCCGCTCGCTGCCGAGGCCGGTATCTCCATGGTGCAGATGGCCGTGGCCTGGGTGCTCCGGCAGGAGAATGTCTCGTCGGCGATCGTGGGAGCGTCCCGGCCTGAACAGCTCGACGAGTCGGTGTCGGCCTCCGGTGTCATCCTCGACACTGATCTCCTCGCCGCCATCGATCGTGTCCTCGCCGACGTCGTCATTGACGACCCTGGGCAGACCGCTCAGTCCAGCCCTCCCCAGCGGCCCTGACCACCGACGGACCGCAGCGGACGGTAGTGGGGCCGGGAATCAGGTGGGCAGCCCAACGGAGCGGTAGCGTGTCGCCGTGTTCGTGAAGATCTGCGGTATCACGAATGAGTCCGACGCCCTGATGGCGACGGCCATGGGAGCCGACGCTGTCGGGTTCGTGTTCGCGCCATCCAGCCGCCGTATCCAGCCCACCCAGGCCCGCGACATCGCCCGCCGGTTGCCACCGGAAATCCTCACCATCGGGGTGTTTCGGGATGAGACCCCCCAGCGGGTGGTCGAGGTGGTCAATGCTGCGGGGTTGCGGGGGGTGCAGCTCCACGGGTTCGAGTCAGCCGGCGAGGTGGCGTGGGTACGCAAGCGGGTGCCGTTCGTCATCAAGGCCTTCCCGGTGGGGCACCCGTTGCTCGACCGCATCGATGATTACGAGGTGGACGCCGTCATGCTCGACGGTGCGCGGCCGGGTTCGGGGGAGGCCTACGACTGGACGGTGGCTGCTGAACTTGCCCGCCGATACCGCCTGATTCTTGCCGGGGGACTGCGTAACGACACGGTGGCTGGTGCCATTGAGGCCGTGCGGCCGTGGGGGGTGGACGTGTCTTCGGGCGTGGAGTCAGCTCCGGGTCACAAGGATGTCCGACTCACTCGCCGGTTCATCAACGCTGCTCGTGCCTACGGCGACGGACCCGAGGCGGGCGAGATGCTCTTCGGCGGTCCACTCGGCGGACCGATGCCCGCTCGTGACACGGGAGCGGACGAGGTTGCGGCCGAGGTGACTCTGCCGGAGGACACCTCGGCACAGGGGAGTCTCTACAACTGGGACGAGGACTTCCGGGGCTGAACCACGGCGTGCGGTGCCATCACGGCGAGGCCCGGATGTTGGGGTGGGAAGCGAGCCGTGGCCTTCGCCTTCCTCCTCATCTGATCGCTTTTCCGGCTGAGGTGTTGGCGCGGCACTGATCTAGGGTTGGTCCATGGCACTTGCAGATCCGGGACCTTCCGGGCGATTCGGTGACTACGGCGGTCGGTTCGTGCCCGAAACCCTCGTGCCGGCGTGTCAGGAACTCGAGCGGTCCTTCCGCTCGGCATGGGCCGACCCGGTCTTCCGGACCGAGTTGGATCGCTTGCTCAGTGACTACGCCGGTCGTCCCTCGCCGTTGACCGAGTGCGAGCGCCTCAGCGATGAGCTCGGCTTCCGGGTGCTGCTCAAGCGTGAGGATCTGAACCACACGGGCTCGCACAAGATCAACAATGTGCTCGGCCAGGCGCTGCTTGCCCGCCGCATGGGTAAGACCCGTCTCGTGGCCGAGACCGGCGCCGGTCAGCACGGAGTGGCCTCGGCCACGGCGGCGGCACTCATGGGCATGGAGTGTCGTGTCTACATGGGTGAGGTCGACATTGAGCGCCAGGCCCTCAACGTGTTCCGCATGCGCCTCCTCGGTGCCGAGGTGGTGCCGGCGACCTCGGGCAGCCGCACTCTCAAGGACGCCGTCAACGAGGCGATGCGCGACTGGGTGGCCACGGTCGAAGACACGCACTACTGCCTCGGGTCGGTCATGGGCCCACACCCGTACCCGTGGATGGTTCGCGAGTTCCACGCCGTCATCGGCAGCGAGGCCCGCGAGCAGTGTGAGCGCCACCTCGGTGGGATGCCTGATGTGGTGACGGCCTGTGTCGGGGGTGGCTCAAACGCCATTGGCATCTTCTCGGGCTTCGTTGACACCGACGCCGAACTCGTCGGGGTCGAACCTGCCGGTGGGGCTGCCGTCGGACGCGGGATCCCCGGCGTGGTCCACGGGATGCGCAGCTACCTGCTCCAAGACGAATTCGGTCAGGTGCAGGAAGCCCATTCGATCTCGGCGGGCCTCGACTACCCGGGAGTGGGACCCGAGCACTCCCATCTGGCCACGATCGGTCGAGCCCGGTACGAACAGGTCACCGACGACGAGGTCATCGAAGCGTTCCAGCTGCTCAGCCGCACCGAGGGGATCATTCCCGCCCTTGAGCCGGCTCACGCCATTGCGTGGCTCAGTCGGGACCGTGAGGCGCTTGCGGGTCGCACGGTGCTCGTCAACATGTCGGGCCGGGGCGACAAGGACGTCGCCCAGATGATGGATGTGCTGGGGTGAGTGAAATCCCCGCCGCACCCGCTGCCCCGGGTGCGCTCGAGGCAGCCCTGCGCGCCGGGCGCGACGCCGGGCGCAAGTTGCTGGTGCCTTACCTCACCGGAGGACTAACCGTTGACGGTGATCACTGGCTCGAAGTGCTGCGGGCCGTGGTTGATGCCGGTGCCGACGCCGTGGAGATCGGGATCCCGTTCTCCGATCCGGTCATGGATGGCCCCATCATTCAGGAGGCCTCAGAGCGGGCGTTGCAGTCAGGAGCGACGCCGCTGAGCATCCTCGACGAGTTGCGACGCGCCGACGTTGGTGTCCCACTGGCCGTGATGACCTATTACAACGTCGCCTACCACATGGGTCACGAACGCTTCGCGGCCGAGTTGGCCGATGCCGGTGTCGCGGCGGCCATCCTGCCGGATCTGCCGTTCGAGGAAGTCGGGCCGTGGGCGGCAGCGGCGGACGCTGCCGGGGTCGAAACGGTGATGCTGGCGGCCCCCACCGCCCCCGACGATCGACTGCCCGTGGTGTGTGAGCGGGCGCGAGGTTTCGTGTACGCCGTGGGACTACTTGGCGTGACGGGGGAGCGGGCGGCGCTGGCTACGAGTTCCCTCAAGATCGCCGCCCGACTCAAGGCGGTCACTGACAAGCCGGTGCTCGTTGGTGTGGGGATCTCCGATGCCGATCAGGCTGTCGAGGTGTGTTCGGTGGCTGACGGGGTGATCGTGGGATCAGCTGTAGTTCGTCGGGTGCTGGCCGGAGAAGGCCCCGCAGGCGCAGCGGATTTCGTCGGTTCCATCCGGGCTGCGCTTGACGCCTCGATTGATCAGTGAGCGACTGCATCTGATCGAGCGAGGAGCACCTCGGGGACCAGCACATTGCTCGCTCGCAGGTACTCGCCGAGGCCCTTGGCCTGAGCGTCGAGACGCATTGATGCGGCGACACCCCGCCCGAGCAGGCCGTGCACGATCCCGTTGAGCGCCCGAAGGTTGGGAAGGGGCACGATCGACACGGCAAGGTCGTGGGCCTCAGGACCAATCAGTGTGCGCAACCGATCAGCGTCGAGATACCAACACAGCCAGTCATAGGTCTCGTCGTCACGAGCCCACAGCCCCACGTTGGCGTTACCCCCCTTGTCGCCAGAGCGGGCACCGATGAGCCGACCCAGCGGCACGAGGGTGGCTGGCTCGTTGGCCCAGTCCCGAGTTGGCGTCGGTAGGTGGGGTCCCGGGGTGTCAACGAGCACGTTGATCGGCGAAGTCTGCGGTGGCGGAGGTATCGAGTGCGTTGTGTCGCCGACCCCCACGACAGCAGACACCGTTGACCACGGAAGCAGCACCGGCCAGTAGATGCCAAAGGCGGTGGCATCTCCGGGTGGGGTAGTGGTGAACATCCCGGGGTACGAGGCCAACAGCATGCTCGTCACCGTGTCGGAGAACGCCCGGCCCACCTTGGACCGATCCGGGTCGGCCACCGAAACCCGTAACAGTGCCACGGCGGCCTCGTTGGTCGTCGGGTCGGTGTGATCAGCGCGCAGCAGTTCAACCTCGGCCCGGGCGAACCCCGAGGCGCCGCCGGGGAGTAGGGACCACAGGGTGGACTCGACCAGTGCGGCCTTGGCTTCAATATCGAGTCCGGTGAGCACGAAGGTCATGGCATTTCGCCAACCACCGTCGCTGTTGATCGCCACTTTGACGCGGTCAGGTGGTGGGAGTCCCACCACACCAGAGATGCGCACCCGGTCCGATCCCTCGTCGCTGAGTCGGATCGAGCCGAGCTGTACCGAGACGTCGGGGTTCAGGTAGGTCGGCCCCTGGATCTCGTACAGCAACTGGGCGGTCACCGTGCCGAGGGAAACGGTGCCACCGGTTCCGGGGTGTTTGGTGATGACGCTCGAACCGTCAGAGTGGATCTCAGCAATGGGGAACCCCGGTCGACGCAGATCCTGAATTTCCTCGAAGAAGGCGTAGTTGCCTCCGGTGCACTGGGTGCCGCACTCGATGACGTGCCCCGCCACGATCGCACCGGCCAGTGCATCCCAGTCGGTGCGTGACCAGCCGAAGTGCCATGCCGCAGGCCCGAGCACCACTGCGGCATCGGTGACCCGACCAGTGACGACCACATCAGCACCGTCGGCGAGGGCGTCCACGATGCCCCACGCCCCGAGGTAGGCATTGGCGGTCACCGCAACGACGCCGAGATCATCAAGTGCCTCACCCGTGTCGGTGTTGATCAAGGGGTGGGTGGCGGCAATGGTCTCAAGGTCGGGGAGGAGATCGTCGCCGCCCACCCATGCAATGCGGGCGTCGATGCCGTGTTCGGCACACAGCGCCTCAAGTGCGGCGGCACAGCCTTGGGGGTTCTGGCCGCCGGCGTTGGACACGACCTTGATGCCCCGGGCCACACAGTCCCCGAGCACATCGGCCATCTGGGTGAGGAATGTGCGGGCATAGCCGGCGGTCGGATCCTTCGCCTTCTGCCGGGCGAGGATGAGCATCGTCAGTTCTGCTAACCAGTCGCCGGTGAGAACATCGATCGGGCCGCCATCCACCATCTCGCGCGCCGCACTCATCCGGTCCCCAAAGAACCCCGAGCAGTTGGCCACCCGCAACGGTGGAAGCGCAGCGGTGGCAGCGTCAGGGTCAGTGGGGGACATGGCTCCATCATGCCTGCCCGCAGCCACCGGTAGGGTCGGGGAGGTGGGAGAGCACGTTGCGGAACCAACAGGCCACAATCCTGAACCGTCGGGGAATGACCAGTCGCTCTATGACCGGGTTGGTGGGATGGCCTTCTTCGAAGTGCTCGTCGACCGCTTCTACGACGGGGTCGTGAACGATCCGGTGCTCGCCCCCATGTACCCGGCTGAGGATCTGCCCGGAGCCCGCCGCCGCCTCACGCTGTTTTTGGCCCAGTACTGGGGCGGACCGGCGATCTACAGCGATGAGCGGGGCCACCCCCGCCTGCGGATGCGTCACGCCCGCTTTCCCATTGACGATGAGGCGCGTCTCGCCTGGCTCGGTCACATGGGTCGGGCGGTCGCCGATGCGGGTCTCCAACCACGTGAAGAGGCGGAATTCAGCGGCTATCTCGCCGCAGCGGCCGCTCACCTCCAGAATCTGCCCTGAGCGGGTCGGGTGGGGGTTTTCCCAGTAAAGACGCGGAAAACGCGCTGTCCCCGGTCGATGCCGACGGGGTACACCACCGCAGTGACAGCAGCCGACAGGGCGAATTTCGCCGGTATCCACCCATTTGGCGCGGGTTTTGGCCATGCTGTCGTCTGGGTGGCCCCAATAAGCGAGCCGTTCCCGGGTCGAGCAGGGACGTCACCCCCCGTACCGGGAAGAAAAAAGGGAGTAGGACCAACATGAACAAGAGCGAACTGATCGACGCCATCTCTGAGAGCACCGGCGTTTCGAAGTCTGACACCGAGAAGGTGATGAAGGGCTTCGAAGAGGTCGCCCAGAGCATCGTGAAGTCGGGCTCGGAGAAGCTGACCATCACTGGTTTCCTGTCGATTGAGCAGGTGCAGCGTAAGGCCCGCACCGGCCGTAACCCCCAGACGGGCGCCACCATTCAGGTGCCGGCCTCCAAGGCCGTGAAGCTCACCCCCGGCGCCACGCTGAAGAAGGCTGCCAAGGGCGGCTGATCTGGCGCCCCTCGGGGCTACCTGAAGTGTTCGATGGTGGGGAGCGTTTCGGCGCTCCCCACCGTCGCGTTCGGGGTCAGGGAGGTTGTCCGGTGGGCGACCCCGCTCGGGCGTGGCTAGCGTCTCGGCATGGCAACCAACCTTCTCGCCCCGGGGGACAAAGCCCCGGCCATCTCTCTTTTGGACCAGCACGGTGACAAGCGAACCCTCAAAGAGTTCGCCGGGCAGAAGATCCTGGTGTTCTTCTATCCGAAGGCCGACACCCCCGGCTGCACCACCCAGGCCTGCGGCCTCCGGGACGTCGCCGGCGAGATCGGCGACACGCAGATCATTGGCATCAGTCCCGATGCGCCAGACAAGCAGGCCAAGTTCGACGACAAGTTTGGATTCGGGTACCCACTTCTCGCCGACGTCGACCACAAGGTTGCCGAGAAGTGGGGAGTGTGGGGTGAAAAGAAGCTCTACGGCCGGGCCTACATGGGGATCATCCGATCGGCATTCTTGATCGGTCCGACGGGTCGGGTGGAACAGGCCTGGTACAAGATCAGCCCCAAGGACACCCCCACCAAACTGCTCAAGGCCCTCGCCGAGTCCTGAGCGGTCGGCCCGTGCTGGCCCCCTTGCCGATGCTCCCCGGCGCGGCGGCGATTCCGGTGGCCGAGATTTTCGATGGCTCGCTCTGGTGCCTCCGGCTGAGGGGCAGTGGTCAGGTTCCCAGCATCGACCGGCCCTCGCCTGCTGATCTGGAGGTGGCCGCGAAACTCGTTGAAGGACTCGTCCAACTCGGCGCGGGGCAACGACCCGACCTCGGAGTTCCCCTGGCGTGGGATCGGGTAGACGGGTTTGCCCGGGACGTGCTCGTTGCGCTGCAAGGGGTGGGCTGGGGCGAGACCGTGACCTACGGCCAACTCGCCGCCCGAGTGGGCAGGCCAGCCGCGGCGCGTGCCGTTGGGGCTGTCATGGCAGCGAATCCATGGCCGCTGGTCGTGCCTTGCCATCGGGTTGTTCCCGCAGCGGGCGGCTACGGCGGCTACCAGGGTGGCGTGAAACTCAAGACGTGGCTGCTCGGCGTTGAGGGAGCAGACGTTCAGTTCGCGCCGAAACGTCGCTCGAACTCCTCCCGGGCTGCGTCGAGCCGACGCTGACGGACGAGAGCGACGGCGCCAGCGGCGACGGCGACGAGCAAGAGACTGGCGATGCGGCGACGGGTCCTAGCCATGGGACTCCTTGGTGGTTGGTTCGAGGCCGCAAATCGGCCGGGTAGTGCGGCGGGTGGGATTCGAACCCACAAGCCCTTGCGGGCAGTCGGGTTTGAGCCGACCCTGTATGCCTGTTCCAGCACCGCCGCTGGTGGGGCCACGCTAGCAACAGGTCCGCGGTCCGAATCCAATGGAGCCCGCCGGGTCAATGGTCCTGCCGTCCCCCTACACTTTCGGCGTGTCCCGATCCCTCCTCGAACGTCGTCTGAGCGAACTCGCCAGTCGTCTTACGGTGCTGCGTCAGGACCTCGCTGTCGCCGACGAACAACTCGCCGTCCTCGACGACATGGCCGATGATGCCCGACTTCGATCATTGGTGTCCGAAACGCCGTTGGCCGGCCAGGACCACCGGGAGACCCAGCGGCACGCCGACGCCATGCGGCGTCACCGAGCGCAGCTCGTGGCCGAGATTGCCGAACTTGAAGGTGCCCAGGACGAGCTGCTCGACCGGATGTTCGGTTAATACCGTGGCCGTGCGAGTGGTGATCGCTGAGGACGAGGCCATCATTCGCCTTGATCTCGCCGAGACGCTGGCCGAAGAGGGCTACGAGGTGGTCGGCCAGACTGGACGGGGTGACGAGGTGGCCGATCTCGTTCGCTCCACCCTGCCCGAGGTCGCCATCCTCGACGTGAAGATGCCCGGCCTCGACGGACTCTCCGCAGCGCAGTTGCTCGCCGCCGAACGACTCTGTGCGGTGGTGATCCTCACAGCATTCAGCCAACGTGAACTCGTCGAGCGTGCCCGGGACGCCGGTGTGCACGCCTACCTGCTCAAACCATTCCAACGCAACGAACTCGCGCCCGCCATCGAGATGGCACGGGCGCGCTTCGTCGAGATGCGGGAACTCGCTGAGCGTTCCGAATCCCTCGGCGAGCAACTCGCCGCCCGCAAGGTCGTCGACCGGGCGAAGGGGATATTGATGGACGCTCATGGTCTCACCGAGGCCGCTGCGTACGACTTTCTCCGCCGGACGGCCATGGACGATCGGACGTCCATGGCGGCGGTGGCTGAGGCGGTCATCGACGGCTCGCGAGTGCCATGACAGACGTGGCTCAGGCCGCCACCGGCTCGCCGTTGAACCCCTAGGCTGGCCAGCGTGACGACTTGGCTGCTGGTGGACGGCAACTCGCTGACCTACCGGGCGTTCTTCGCCCTCCCCACCGACATCGCCACGGCCTCGGGCCAGGTCACCAATGCCGTGTACGGGTTTGCGTCCATGCTGGTCAATCTGGTGCGGGATCACCGTCCGGATCGTGTGGTGGTGGCCTTTGACCTGCCCGAACCGACGTTTCGGCATGAGAAGGTTGAGACCTACAAGGCGCAGCGGGACGAGACGCCCGACATCCTCGCCCAGCAGATGGGCATTGTGCGCGAGCTGGTTGAGGCCTTCGGTGCTGGTCTCGTCGAGGTGCCGGGGTTCGAGGGTGACGACATTCTCGCCACTCTGGCCACCCAGGCCCGTGAGCGAGGGGACGAGGTCTGGATCGTCACAGGCGACCGCGACGCCTATCAACTCGTCGAGGATCCTCTCATTCGTGTCCTCTACACCCAGTCACGTGGTGTTTCCGAGATGAAGACCTACGACGAGGCGGCCGTGCTGGAGCGGACCGGTGTCCATCCTCGTCAGTACGTCACCTACGCCGCCCTGCGCGGTGACCCGTCGGACAACCTGCCCGGGGTGCCAGGAGTCGGAGAGAAAAAGGCTGCCAAGCTCGTCAACGATTACGGCGATCTCGACGGCATTTTCAACCATGCTGCCGAGCAGACCCCGAAACTGGCGGAGAGTCTCGTTGACTACGAGGAGCAGGTTCGTTCGAACGCGGAGATGATGGCGTTGGTTCGGGATGTTCCCGGCGTGTCGCTTGACGCCTTCGGCCCGCCGGCAGTCGATTCAGACGCACTGGCGCAACTCTTCACCTTCCTCGAGTTTCGCTCCGCCTCACTCCGCCAGCGCCTCGATGAGGCCGTGGAGATCCTCGGTGCCGAGCCGCTTCCGGCGGCGCCATCGGCAGCAGTTGAGATCACGGTCGCACCGGTGGCTCGACCCCCGAGCGCGGCCGCCGCCGCGGCGTCACTCGGAGTCCTTGGCTCGGGTTCCGGCCCGATTGGTTTCACGGCCACCTGGAGTGGCGACCCAGGACGCTCGGCTCTCGAAGGAGTGGCTTTTGCCCAGGAGGGTGCCGAGACCATCTGGATTGACGGGGGCACCATGAGTGAGGCGGCCGTGCTTGCCGTCGTTGACGGACTCGTTGCTGCCGGCGGGGTGCCGCTCGTTGCCCATGACGCCAAGCCATGGCTGCGTTGGCTTGCTGAGCGTGGTGTCGATGTGCGATCGCTGGCCCACGACACAGCGGTGGCGGCCTACCTGCTCGATCCGGCCGACGGTTCTTACGACCTGGCCTCCCTTCTCGTTCGCCACGCCGGCGTGGAACTGCCCGAGACGGTGGGTGTGCCGGCTGGCCAACTCGACCTCGGTGGCGAAAGTGCCGGTGATGCGGAGGGGGCAGCGGCACAGGCTGCCGGGGTGCTGCACCTGTGGCAGCCATTAGCGGCGGTGCTTGACGCCCGTGGTCTGCGGCGCCTCTACGACGAGGTCGAGATGCCACTGGTGCGGGTGCTGGCCAACATGGAGGCGGTGGGCGTCGGCGTGGATGTCGCCGTGTTGCGTCAACTCAATGATGATCTTGTGGCGAGAGTCGACGCACTGACTCGTCAGATCCACGAGGACGCCGGCGAAGAGTTCAACGTCAACTCGACGCCACAGTTGCGGACCATCCTGTTTGAACGACTCGGGTTGACGCCGCAGCGAAAGACCAAGACGGGCTACTCCACCGATGCGGCGACGCTCGAGCGGATGCGCGATGAACATCCGATCGTCGAGCATCTTCTTGAATACCGCGAGGTGGAGAAACTGCGCTCCACCTACGGCGAGGGACTGTTGGCATCGGTGTCCGCCGACGGCCGGATCCATGCCACCTTCACCCAGACGGTGACGAGGACCGGTCGGCTGTCGTCGGAGCATCCGAACCTGCACAACATCCCGGTCCGCAGCGACCTCGGTCGCGAGTTCCGCCGGGCGTTCATTGCCGGTGAGGGGTGCGAACTTCTTGTGGCTGACTACAACCAGATTGAACTGCGGGTCATCGCCCACCTCGCTGAGGACCCCGGGCTGATCGCCGCCTTCGAAGCAGGTGCCGATATTCACACGTCGACGGCGGCGAAGGTGTTCGGAGTGGAGGACGCATCGGTGACCCCCGCCCAGCGCGCTCAGGCCAAAATGGTGTCCTACGGTCTGGCCTATGGCATGGAGGCCTACGGTCTCGCCCAGCGGCTCGGTATCGAAACGGGTGAAGCGCAGATCATTCTCGATGCCTACTTCGAAGCTTTCCCTGCTGTTCGTGACTACATGGATCGCACCGTGGCCGAGGCACGCGAGCGCGGCTACACCGAAACGTTGTTTGGCCGGCGTCGCCAGATCCCTGAACTGTCAAACCCCAACTTCAGGATCCGTCAGGCGGGGGAGCGTCAGGCCATGAACGCCGGTATCCAGGGCTTGGCCGCTGACATCTTCAAGGTCGCCCTCGTTCGCATCGACGCGGCGTTGACCGCTCAGCAACTGACCAGCCGTCTCATCCTCCAGGTCCATGATGAGGTACTTGTCGAGGTCCCTTCCGGTGAGCATGACGAGGCCGTTGACCTCGTGACCGACGCCATGACCAATGCCTTCGACATGCGGGTCCCCCTCGAGGTCAATCTCGCGACGGGACGCTCGTGGGCCGACGCCAAGGCGTGACCGCGCCACCCGGGCCGGCCGGGTCGTCGTCATCCACGACCCCTTCGCCCTCCTCGTCGTCCGACTCCACTTCCCCGTCCACCCAC
>JALRFT010000265.1 GCA_023261915.1 Acidimicrobiales bacterium
GGCAAAACGCCGTTCATCCAGACCGTGGGCACGGGCGCGGCCGTGGTCCTCCGGGATGGCCGCCTGTGGTCGGTCACGTGGGAGCGTCCGTCGCTGACCGAGGGGACCCGCTACCTCCTACCGGACGGCTCGCCGATGCCGTTCGCCATCGGGCAGGAGTGGATCGTCCTGCTCGATGAGACGATGGAGCCCAAGGTTTCTTGACAGGCGGCGTCACCTGAAGGGGGGCGGCACGACCTAAGGGGTGATGCCCGGTCGCGCCCGGGGCAGCCCCCACTACGATGAGGGGGCGCCGGAACCGGCGGGCGCCCAACGTCCTGAGAGGTCATCGTGTCCGATTCCCCCAGCCACGTCACTGGCACCACGCGCGTCAAGCGCGGCATGGCGGAGATGCTCAAGGGCGGCGTGATCATGGACGTCGTCACTCCGGAGCAGGCCAAGATCGCCGAGGATGCCGGCGCCGTGGCCGTGATGGCCCTCGAGCGCGTCCCCGCGGACATCAGGGCCGAAGGTGGTGTGGCTCGGATGTCGGATCCGGACATGATCACCGGCATCGTCGAGGCGGTGACCATCCCAGTGATGGCCAAGGCCCGCATTGGCCACTTCGCTGAGGCTCAGGTACTCCAGTCACTCGGCGTCGATTTCGTCGATGAGAGCGAGGTCCTCACCCCTGCCGATGAGGCGCACCACATTGACAAGTGGGCCTTCGACGTCCCGTTCGTCTGCGGCGCCACCAATCTCGGTGAGGCACTCCGGCGCATCGGTGAGGGTGCAGCGATGATTCGCTCGAAGGGTGAGGCGGGTACGGGCAACATCGTCGAAGCAGTCCGGCACCTGCGCTCAATCCTCGGTGACATCCGACGGCTGACCGTGGCCGACGACGCCGAGATCTTCGATTGGGCCAAGCGACTTGCGGCCCCGCTTCCTCTCGTTCAAGAGGTGGCGTCGACGGGGCGGCTTCCGGTGCCCATGTTCTGCGCCGGCGGTATCGCCACTCCTGCTGACGCCTCCCTCGTGATGCAGCTGGGAGCCGAGGCAGTCTTCGTCGGCTCGGGCATCTTCAAAAGTGACGACCCCGCACGTCGTGCCGTGGCCATCGTGGATGCCACCACGAACTTCGGCGATCCCGGCGTGGTTGCCAAGGCGAGCCGTGGCCTGGGCGAGGCGATGCCCGGTCTTGAGATCGGCACGCTGAGCACGACCTTCGCCGACCGGGGCTGGTGAATCCGACCCCCCGGGTGGGGGTTCTCGCCCTTCAGGGGGCGTTCGGCGCTCACCAGCGAAGCCTTGCCGCTTTGGGCGTCCCATCCTTGGAGGTGAGGACGCCGGGGGACTTGGGAAATGTTGACGCCCTTGTGATTCCCGGCGGGGAGTCGACCACGTTGTGGCACCTCCTCGGGGTCAACGGACTCGTGGAGCCGCTGGGGGAGCGACTGGCCGCCGGAATGCCGACGCTGGGTACCTGTGCTGGGTTGATCCTGTTGGCCTCTGACGTCCGTGACGGACGCTCCGATCAAGGCTGGTTCTCGGCTATTGACATCTCGGTGCGTCGCAACGCTTTCGGGCGTCAGATTGATTCGTTCGAGTGTGACCTCGCAGTCCCGGCGCTCGGGCCCGAGGATTTCCACGCAGTCTTCATTCGCGCTCCTCTGGTGGAGCACGTCGGTCCCAATGTGGAGGTGCTTGCCGCCGTCGACGGCGGGCCGGTGGCAGTGCGTGAGGGTCCGGTCCTCGCCACCGCCTTCCACCCGGAACTGACCGGGGATACCAGGGTGCACCGCTTGTTCATGGACGTTCTCGCTACCCGGACCGGTCAGGTAGGTTGAGGCGGCGGAGAGGAGGGACATGTCCGGGCATTCCAAGTGGGCAACCATCAAGCACAAGAAGGGTGCAGCCGACGCTAAGCGGGGCAAGCTGTTCGCCAAGTTGATCCGGCAGGTCGAGGTGGCCGCCCGGGCTGGTGGGGGGGACCCCGAGTCCAACCCGACCCTGCGGACCATGTTCCAAAAGGCACGGGATGCCTCAGTGCCCCTCGACACCATCGAACGTGCCGTCAAGCGCGGCACGGGCGAACTCGAAGGCGTCACCTACGAGCCGGTGACTTATGAGGGCTACGCCCCCGGTGGAGTAGCCGTGCTGATTGAGGCACTCACTGACAACCGGAACCGCACCAGTGCCGAAGTTCGGTCGGTGATGAAAAAGACGGGTGGTTCCATCGCCGAGCCGGGTGCAGTGTCCTGGCAGTTCGAGCGCAAGGGTGTCGCCTTCGTGTCAGCTGAGGTGGCCGAAGATGACGTGATGCTCGCCGCTCTCGACGCTGGCCTTGAGGACCTCAGCGCCGAGGGCGACGTGTGGCGCATTACCTGTGGACCAAGTGACCTGCCGGCGGTGCGCACGGCGCTTGAGGACGCCGGTATTGCTGTGACATCGGCGGACGTGACCATGGTGTCGTCGACGTCCGTGGAGCTCACGGCCGCTGATCAGGCACGTTCAGTCCTCAAATTCATGGATGCACTCGAAGACCTCGATGACGTCGGTGACGTCTATGCCAACTTCGACATTCCTGACACCCTGCTCCAAGAGCTCGGATCAGCCGACTGAGGTGAAGGTCTCCATTGGGGCCACGGCGCCCCCGTTCGATCTTGAGGGAACGCTCGGTACTCCTGAGTCCCGACGCTCTTACTCGCTTACTGAATTCAGGGGCTCGCCGGTCGTCTTGGTGTTCTACCCGGCTGACGCCTCGCCGGTCTGTACGGCACAGTTGATGTCGTACACCAACGACATCGACCGGTTCGGGGAACTTGGAGCCCAGGTGCTCGCCATCAGCCCTCAGGGAGTGGAGCAACACGAGCACTTCGCCACCCAACTGGGCGGTCTCGCTTTCCCGCTCCTCGCTGATACTGAGCGAGCTGTCGGCGGCGCCTACGGGGTGATGGGACGCATCGGCTTCTACCGCCGCAGCGTCTTCGTGGTCGACGGTGAGGGAGTGGTCCGCTACGCCCATCGCGCAACGGCAGGATTCACCTTCCGGCCCGTGGACGAGTTGGTGGAGGTGTTGGCCGGCCTCACCGGCTGATCCCCCGTCGCCGGAGGCACCGGGGCTAGGATCGTACACATGTTCGTCTTGGGCATTGATCCGGGGCTGTCGAGGTGCGGCTATTGCGTCCTCGAGGCGGGCGGGAGCGGCTCCCAGCGTCGACCGGCAGTGAGGGCGCTCGGCGTCCTGCGGACCGACCCCGCCTTGCCGGTCTGGGATCGTCTGGCGATCATCCAGGACGATGTTCGCGCCCTGGTGGACGAGTACACCGTGGCGCACGTCGCCCTTGAGAGGGTCGTCTTCGGAGCAAACGCCCGGACCGCTTCCGGCGTCATCCAGGCTGCCGGGGTGATCATGGCCGAGGCCGTCCGGATCGGAGCGGTTGTCGCCGAGTACGGACCCAACCAAGTCAAAGAAGCAGTGACGGGTTGGGGTGCAGCGCCCAAGGATCAAGTGGCGGAGATGGTGACGAGTCTCTTGGGGCTCGATGCCGTGCCGAGTCCACCAGATGCCGCCGATGCGGCAGCCGTCGCCCTCTGTCACCTCGCCACCGTGCCGCTGCGGTCCGCCACGTCGGTCGCTACAGGAGGAGGGCGATGATCGCCACGCTGCGAGGCCCTCTCGCTTGGCGAGACAGTGACGAAGTTTGCGTTGAGGTTGGAGGTCTGGGATACCGGGTGACCGTGCTGCCGACGACGTCGGTGTCACTCGGCGAGGTCGGCGAGGAGGTCTACCTCCATGTGCACCATCACATTCGTGAAGATGCCGAGGTGCTGTTCGGTTTTGGGACCCGATCCGAGCGAGAGACGTTTGAGGTGCTGATCGGCACCCATGGCGTCGGCCCGGCGCTCGCCATGGCCATTCTGGGTGTTCATCCTCCAGCGGCACTGGCTCGGGTGCTGGTCGACGAGGATCTCGCCGCCCTGTGTCTCGTGCCCGGGGTCGGTCGCAAGACGGGCGAACGGCTGCTGGTGGAGCTGAAGAATCGGCTGGAGCTGACGGAAAACGTCATCCCTGGTGGAAGTGTGGCTGCGGGCGCATCAACTGAGACCTCGGGGAGCCCCTCGGCGCGTGGTGACGTCCGTGAGGCGTTGGTGCAGCTGGGTTATGGGCCTGATGAGGTCGCTGCGACGCTTCGGGAACTACCCGAGGAAGGCGATTCTGGGGAATTGCTCCGGATGGCGCTGCAGAGGCTGGCGGTGAGCTGATGCGCGACGAGCTTCTCAACCCCCAAGCAATCACTGATGATGAACGTGATGAGTTGCCTGCGGGATCGGGTGTCATCGGCGAGGAGGGTGGTCTTCGTCCCCGGCGGCTTGACGACTTTGTCGGTCAGCCGGAACTGAAGGATCACCTTGGCATCATCCTCGAAGCCGCTCGGCGACGAGGTCAGGCCGCCGACCATCTGCTCTTCGCCGGTCCGCCGGGTCTCGGCAAGACGACCCTTGCGGGAATTGTGGCCGCCGAGATGGAGGTCGACATCCATGTCACCTCAGGGCCGGCCATCGAGCGGGCGGGTGATCTGGCGGCGATCCTGACGCGTTTGAGTGAGGGCGACGTGCTCTTCGTGGACGAGATCCATCGGCTGTCACGCACCGTTGAGGAGGTTCTCTATCCCGCTATGGAGGACTTTCAGCTTGACATCGTGCTCGGCAAAGGGCCGGCAGCGAGAAGTCTGCGCCTCGATCTGCCCCGCTTCACCCTTGTCGGAGCGACGACCCGCACCGGTCTCATCACCGGGCCCCTGCGTGACCGCTTCGGGTTGGTTGCCAGACTCGACTACTACAGCGTCGAGGACCTGACGAGCATCGTTTCGCGAGCGGCTGACATTCTCGGGGTCACGGTGGACGCCGAAGGCGCCAGTGAGATTGCCGGCCGGTCCCGTGGCACGCCCCGAATCGCTAATCGACTCCTGCGTCGGGTCCGGGACTTCGCTGAGGTTCGTGCTGGCGGTGTGGTTGGCCGCCAAGTGGCCCGTGACGGCCTCGCCCTCTTCGGAGTGGATGAACTCGGTCTCGACAAGGTCGATCGGGCGATCCTTTCGGCCCTGTGTGAGCGCTTCGGAGGAGGTCCCGTGGGGCTCGGCACACTTGCCATCGGAGCGAGTGAGCCAGCAGAGACGGTCGAGGACGTGTACGAGCCGTTCCTGATCGGTCAGGGCTTGTTGGTCCGGACCCCCCGCGGCCGAGTGGCGACACCCGCGGCGTGGGCCCACCTAGGTCTCGTCATGCCGTCCTCGGCACCGTTGGCCATCGATGACGGCCAACAGCAGCTGCTCGACTGAGCGACTCAGGAACTGAGCGCAGCCCGAAGTAGGTCAACGAAGCGTCCAGCGTCGAGCGTGCCGCACATCTCCCGGGCCGAATGCATGGCCAGCTGCGCCACCCCGAGATCAACCGTGGGGATCCCGAGCGCTGCCGCACTGAGCGGACCGATGGTCGACCCACAGGGAAGGTCATTGCGCATTGAGAAGTGCTGCAGGGGGATACGCAACGAGTCGGCAAGGGAGGTCACCCACGCCACTCCCTCCGCAGTCGTGGCGTAGCGCTGGTTAGCGTTGAATTTCACCACCGGCCCGCCATCGAGATCGATCAGGTGGCGGGCGTCATGGGCCTCAGGCCGGGTCGGATGGGTGGCGTGGGCGCCGTCAGCGGAGATGGCCCACGAGTTGGCCCGGAGGCGGGCCTCATCCTCGATGTCGAGATCTGCGGAGGCGGCGATGCGGGCAATGACGTCAGCAGCGAAACGGGAGTCGGCTCCCGTTGCACTCTGAGATCCCACCTCTTCGTGGTCAAAGAGGCAGATCATCACGATTCCGCCCTCGGGAACTGGCGCCTCAACCAGGGCCTGCACCGCTGCCCAGCACGACAGCTGATTGTCGATCCGGGCTGATGAGATGAATTCCCCGCGTGCTCCGGTGATGGCGGGAGCGTTGACGTCGTGACACATCAGTTCAGCGCCCACGATCTCAAGCGGATCGATGCCCACATGGTTGGCCACGGCGGCAATGATTCCGTCAGTCGTGCCCTGCTCGCGCAGGCCCCAAACCGGATCAAGGTGTCGAGATGGATCGAGCCTCACTCCGTCGGTATTGACGTTGCGGTCGAGGTGGATGGCCAGTTGGGGAATGCGTAACCACGGCTCATTCACGTTCACGAGAACCGGGGTGGACTGTCCCGCTTCCGCCCGGACGAAGAGCCGACCGGCGACGCCGAGGTCACGGTCCAACCACGAGTTCCACAGCACGCCGCCATACGGCTCGATTGCGACCCGTCGCCACCGACCACTGTCATCGTCGGGATGGGGCTTGAGTCTCAGGTTCGGACTGTCGGTGTGGGCACCAACGAGTCGGAGACCCGCAGTGGGGTCTACCGCAACACCCCGACGCCAGGCAATGACGGATCCGCCCCGCACCACCACGTAACTTCCAGCCTCCGCCGGCCACCGGTCTGACTCGGCAACCACGGTGAACCCGGCGTCGGACAGGCGATTGACGGCCTGACGGACGGCGTGGTGGGGCGTCGGCGACGCAGCGATGAAGCTGCACAGATCCTCGGCCCTGCTCGTGGGGTTAGCCATGCCATGACACTACCGGGGCCTCGGCCCGCAGTCGGGCGCGAAGAGCCCCGCCCCACACTGTGCGGGACGGGGTTCTTCCGGGACTTCTTGGTCGTCAGGC
>JALRFT010000240.1 GCA_023261915.1 Acidimicrobiales bacterium
CAGAGTGGCCAGGTCCTCAATGGGCTGGACCGAGTGCCCAACGTGCTTGACCGCATCGGCATAGCGGCCGATCCACGCCCGAAGCCCACCCGCAGCCTGACGGCAGTGCTCGTCAAGATGAGAGTGGTTCTTGGGATCGACCAGTCGGCTGTAGGACCGGCGGGTCGCCATGGCGTCGAAGGCGTCCATCAGTGGTGATGACCGGCGTGGATACGCCCCGGGACGTGGGTGACGTGCGTGGAGGGACCGTCGCCGTGCGAGCGCCGACTGATCGAAGCGGTGAGTTCGCGGATGGCGAGGGCCACAAAGAACAGGACTACGGACAGACCGGCGATGCTGGCGCCCGCCGCGGTGTTGAAGTGATACGAGATGAGCAGGCCCCCCACGGCGGCGACCCAGCCGACGAGAACCCCCCCGACCATGACGGTGGGGACCCGACGGGCGAACAGCGACGCCGTGGCGGGCGGCGCCACGATGAGGCCAAACACCATGAGCGTGCCGACAGCCTGGAACGAGGCCACGACGGCGAGCGCCACCAAGACCATCAACAGGGCGTTGGTCAGTCCCGGTCGCATACCCAGCGAGGACGCCTTGTCGCGATTGAACGTCAGTGCCAACAGCGCGCGATGGAACGCCACGAGGAGCACCACCACGATGACGCTGGCGGCCACCAGCAGCCACACGTCGCCCATCGTCACACCGAGGATTGAACCGAAGAGCAGGGCGGTGAGGTCGCGTGCCGAGGAGGCCGAGATGATGATGACGCCGAGGGCGAGCATGCCCACGAACAACAGGCCGATGGCCGTGTCGTCCCCGATGCGGGAGCGTCGGTTCACGAGGGTGATCCCACCGGCCATGACCAGTGCACTCAACAACGCGCCGCCCACCACACTCACCCCCCAGACCTGAGCGAGGGCGACACCGGGGATGACACCGTGGGCGAGGGCGTCACCGATGAAGGCGAGACCCCGCAGAACCACCCAGGTGCCGACGAGCGAACACACGACGACAGCGAGGAGGGCGGCGGCGAGCGCCGTGCGCATGAAGTTCGGTTCGAATGCTTCGGTCAGCCAGGACATAGGAGAGAGGGAGGACGACCTCGGTGGCGCCCGACCGCCATTGTGGTCCGGCGAGCGGTGATCTGTCAGAAAGTGCTCAGCCCAGCGCGGTGGTGATGCGCTCGGCGTTGGTCCGCATCAATGCCACGTACGTCGCCGCCCCCGAGTCGCTGCCTCCGACCGAGTCAGAGAACAGCTCGACCACCGCCACCTCGTTGCCCACCTCGGCGGCGAGAGCGTCTGCGAGTTCGGGCGATGCGATGTTCTCGCTGAAGATGGCGGGAACCCCGGTCTCGGTGATGAGCTCGGCGAGTGCGGCCAGATCACCGGCACTGGGCTCGGCCAGTTCACTGCCTGATGGGTAGACGGTGCCGAGAATCTCGAATCCGTAGCGATCAGCGAGGTAACCGAAGGCGTCGTGATCGGTGACGAGTAGGCGGCGCTCGGCGGGGATGGTGGCGAACTGAGCCTCGAGCGCGGTGTCAAGCTCGGCGAGTTGGGCTTGGTACGCAGCGGCCTGACGGTTGAGGGTGTCGGCGTTGAGGCCGGTGTTTTGCGCCACGGCCTCGGCAATGGCTCCGGTGGCGGTCGATACCCGGACCGGGTCGAACCAGAAGTGCGGGTCGTACTCGCCGTCGTCGTGGCTCTCTTCGTCGCTGTGGCCTTCCTCGTCCCCATCGGTGAAGGCTGCAGGGGTGGCCACGGCGCCGCCGCCCTCTCCTTCGCTGTGGCCTTCCTCGTTCCATGGCAGCGGGTCGACCACGTCGCCGACGTAGAGCAACGTGACGCCGTCGGCTTCGGCGGACTCAAGCGTGGCGAGCAGACCCTCTTCGAGCAGCAGTCCGTTGGCGATGATGAGGTCGGCGTCACGTAGTTCGGCGGCCTGCTGGGCTGAAGGTTCGAAGTCGTGGGGGTCGGTGTCGGCGGGGATGATGACCTCGACGGTGGCGAGGTCGCCCACCACGTTGCGAGTCACATCGCCGAGGATGCTGGTCGTGACGACAATGCGGGGGTTGGAGCCGTCTCCCTCGGGTGGGGCCGTCGACCCGTCACTGCTGGTCCCACCGCAAGCGGTGACGGTGAGCGCACCGAGGGTAAGGAGCGCAGCGATCAGGCGGAGGTGGCGGGCCATGGGACTTCCTTAGGAGAGGGGACAATATTAGGAATGACTATCATTTTCAGATCATCGTAGGAGGTCAGTCCCGACATGGCAACCCGCGTTGGTCGGCCCCGCCCCTAGCGTGTGGCCACCATGTCAGGCCCCCATGACCACCGCCTCCGGCACGCCCACCAAGTGGCAGGTGACGCTCTCGGCAACGTAGGCGTGTCATCGCCCCGTCTCGAGGTGGTCCGCGTCGGAACCTCGATTCTTCTGGCCGCAGTCCCCGACGGGGTCCTGGTGCGCGTCGAGGATCGAGGCGACGCATCGAGCGCGCGGCGGCAGATCGCCGTCGGCCGGTACCTCGCCAGTGTCGGTGTTCCCGCCGTGGTCCCTCTCGCCGACATCGACCAGCCGTTCGTCACCGACGCCGGAGCGGTCACGCTGTGGCAACTCGAGCAACTCGTGCACGCCGAGGTGGCACCGGCCACCCTCGGGTCACTCGCCCGACAACTCCACGACTCGACGACTGACGCCGGCACCATCGATGGTCTGCCTCGTCTCGATCCGCTCGGTGCCGCCTTCGCCCAACTCGCCATCGCCGGGGTCCACACGCTTGATGGAATCGGGGCCGAACTCGCAAGCCGTTGGGCGTCGACGACCAGTGGTCTTCAGATGGGCCTCGTGCACGGTGACCTGCATCCCGGCAATGTGCTCGTGACCCCACGAGGTCCGGTGCTTGCCGATCTCGAACTCGCCGGTGTCGGCCCGGTGGCCTACGACCTCGTGCCCCCCGTCGTGGCCGTGCGGCGCTACGG
>JALRFT010000345.1 GCA_023261915.1 Acidimicrobiales bacterium
GGCGTCGCCCGGCCCGTTGCCGCGGGAATCGTAGAGCATCCCCGGTGCGCAGTCCATCGGCCACGCCGCGCCCGCCGCGGCGGGCGCCCCGCGGGAGGGCCGACCGGGCGAGCGCGGATTGCTATGATGGTGGATTCCTCCGCGCCGCGCTCCCGCCTCTTCCAAGCGACCGGCGTCGCCGGTTGGCCGAGGCGGCGGGGGTCCTCCCCGCAGAGGTGGCCCTGCATGTTGAACGCTCACTCGACTCGCTGGCGCTTGCCGCCATCGGGGCCGGTGCTGACCCTGCCCGGGTTCTCAACCACGTCGAGCACAACCTCGCCGTCGAAGGTGCGCACGATCTGGATCCTGCCGCGTTTGCCGAACTCGTGGCCATGGAGACTGGTGGCGAACTGACGGCCACCCAGGTGAAACAGGTCCTCGCCGACATGGTGACCACGGGCCGTGGTCCTCGTGACATTGCGTCCGAGCGAGGTTTTGAGGCCATGGACACGAGCGAACTCGATGCGGCGCTCGACGCAGTCATCGCCGAGTTCTCTGACGACTGGGCTGCGTTCTGTGCCGCTGACGACCCGGGCAAGCGCAAGAAACTGACGGGTTTTTTCACGGGGAAAGTCATGGCTGCGACCCAGGGTCGAGCCGATGGACGAGCAGTGGGTGAGGCGTTGGCCCGGCGCGCCGCCGGCTGAGGCGGACAACCGACATTGCGGTCACCCGTGGCCTACCATGCCTCCATCGACGGGTCCGGATGGTCCTGTCCTGACACGGAGGGGTGCCCATGCAGGGTTCTCGCAAGTACATCCTGGCGCTCGTCGCCTCGTTCGCTCTGCTGGTCGCAGCCTGTGGCGGGGGTTCCAGCGAGTCGGCCAACAACACCTCGTCGGAGGGCAGTAACTCATCGGGCTCGGAGAGCAACTCGTCTGGTTCCACTGGGAATCGCGATCTCGGGGACATCTCGGTCGGCTCGTTCAGCGGTTCCATTGAGGACTGTCTGGCGCTGAGCGTCTCGGTCGCCTCAGTCGGTCTCCTTGGCGTCGCCGATGCCCTCGGCGGCATTTCGGGTATCAGCGAGTCGGATATCAACGAAGCCGAGCAGGCCCTGTCGGAACTCGAAGCCTCGATTCCGAGTGAGCTCGAGTCGCAGTTCAACACCATTCGTGACGCCTATGAGAACGGGCTGTCCTTTGAGGACCCCGAGGTTGATGCGGCGTTCACCGACATCTCGACGTTCCTCGAAAAGGAGTGTTCGGATTTCGGCGTCGGTGATCTCGAAGGTCTCGGCGGCTGATTCCTGGTTTTTGCGAGGGCGGGGCGGGCTGCGGTCCGTCTCGCCCTTGTCGCGTCCG
This sequence comes from Acidimicrobiales bacterium, assembly GCA_023261915.1. Taxonomy (GTDB): domain Bacteria; phylum Actinomycetota; class Acidimicrobiia; order Acidimicrobiales; family Acidimicrobilacustridaceae; genus M30B73. The sequence continues at coordinate 1,344 of JALRFT010000345.1, forward strand.
GGCTCAGGTCACCTAGCGTGGCCACGTGGACAACATCACGATCGGTCCTCTTGCCCCCGGGCGGTGGCTTGATTCCTTTGAGGTTTCGCGTATCGGCTTCGGTGATCGGGTTGCCCCGGAGGTCGCCGAGGCCGAGCATCAGGTGTTGGTCGACGACCGGCTGGTCGTCGCCACCGAAGGTGGTCCTGACGGCAACCTCGTAGGGACGTGCGGGTCGTATCCCTTTGCGATGACCGTGCCCGGTGGAGGGTCGATACCGGTGGCCGGAGTCACCAATGTCGGGGTGTTGCCGACCCATCGACGTCGTGGCATCTTTCGCCGGCTCATGCAGCGCCAGCATGACGACTTCGCCGCTGGCGGTGTGCCGGTGGCTGTGCTCAACGCTTCAGACGCCAGCATCTACGGGCGGATCGGCTACGGGATGGCCTCCCGCTGGAACCTTGTCCGCGTCCGCAGTGGCGCTGCGTTCCACACCGCCGCTCCCACGCGGGACCTGCGGATGATGCGGAGCGCCGACGCCACCGAAGTGCTGCCGGCTCTCTACGAGGCCGCACGGCCGGTGCGGCCCGGCACCATGTCACGTAGCGCCGCGTGGTGGGAGATGCTGCTGGGTCCCACGGAGATGTGGAAGGGCGGCGGGCACTACGAGGTGGTGGTTGCCGGCCCCGACGGTGACGACCCCGGTGGCTACGCCCTCTACCGTTCCTCGAGTCTCAACGTCGATCCCTTCGCCGAGCAGCTGGGCGTCGTGGTCCGTGAGGTGGTGGCGGCCACCCCGGCCACCCACGCCGCCCTCTGGCGCTATCTCCTTGACATCGACCTCGTCCAGACCGTCGAGGCCCGCCTCGCCGAGGATGATCCCCTTCTGTGGCACCTCGTTGATCCCCGGGCGCTCGGCCCTCAGGGGTCGGGGGACTATCTCTTCGTCCGCATCCTCGATGTGCCCGTTGCGCTCTGCGCGCGTTCCTACTCCGCTGACATCGACATCGTGATGGGGGTGAGCGACCATTTCCGTCCCGACGGGGCTGCCGCCGGATCCTTTCGGCTGCAGGCAGGCCCTGGAGGTGCTTCATGTGAGCCGACAACGGCCGAACCAGATGTCGTGATGGGTGTCGACGCCCTCGGGTCCCTTTATCTCGGCGGGGTAGATGCCCGAGTGCTGGCCGCTGCGGGACGGGTGGGCGGACGCTCCCCGGCCGTTATCGACGCCGTCGCCCGGGCCTTTCGTTCCTCGCCGGCACCGTTCTGCGCCACCCATTTCTGAGCGACCGCGCCTTGCCGGTTCGAGTGGGTCATGATGGTGGGACAAGCAGTTGGATCTGTTCTGGTGTGAGAGGTGATTGATGTCCATCGGCAAGTTCCGCTCGGGGTTGTACAAACTGGCTCGCTCCCTTGGTGATGTGAACGCCGTGAAGCGGGGCACCGTTGGCAAGCGAGTCGGTCGTCGCATCACGGGCCGAGCCACCGGTCGGGCCCTCGGCAAGTTGTTCCGCTGACGGCTTCGTCCCCGCCAAGGGACGGGACGTAGGCTGTCGGCCATGACGAACCCGATGAAGCCCCGTTCTCATGAGGTCACCGACGGCCCTGGTCGGGCCCCCGCGCGTGCCATGTTGCGCGCCGTGGGCATGGGTGACGACGACTGGGACAAGGCGCAGATTGGTGTGTGCTCGTCGTGGAACGAGGTCACACCGTGCAACCTCCCCCTCGACCGACTGGCCAAGCGCGCCAAGCAGGGCGTACGCGATGCCGGGGCGTTCCCCATCGAGTTCGTCACCATTGCCGTGAGTGACGGCATCTCCATGGGCCACGAAGGCATGCGGGCGTCCCTCGTGAGCCGGGAAGTGATTGCCGACTCGGTGGAGACGGTGATGCACGCCGAACGCTTCGACGCCCTCGTGACCTTCGCCGGGTGCGACAAGAGTCTCCCGGGCATGCTGATGGCCGCCGCCCGGCTCGACCTCCCGAGCGTGTTCCTCTACGGCGGATCGATCCTGCCCGGCGAGCTCGACGGCGAAGCCCTCGACATCGTCAGCGTGTTCGAGGCTGTCGGGGCCCACGCCACTGGTGCCATCGACGACGAGCAGCTTCGGGCCATTGAGTGCGGTGCGTGCCCCTCGGAGGGTTCGTGTGCCGGCATGTTCACCGCCAACACCATGGCCGCAGTGGCTGAGGCGCTGGGGATGGCGCTGCCCGGGTCGGCGTCTGCTCCTGCCCCCGACAGTCGTCGTGACGACTACGCGTATGCCAGCGGCACCGCCGTCGTTGACCTGTTGCGCAACGGCATCACTCCTCGCCAGATCTTGACCAAGGAGGCGTTCGAGAACGCCATTGCGGTGGTGAATGCCCTCGGAGGGTCGACCAACGCCGTGTTGCACCTGCTGGCGATCGCCACCGAAGCCGGTGTGCCCCTCGACCTCGACGACTTCAACCGGGTGGCCGCCCGCGTGCCCCACATCGCCGACACCAAGCCGCACGGCAAGTACCACATGGTCGATCTCGACCGGGTGGGTGGTGTGCCGATGGTCATGAAGGCGCTGCTCGATGCCGGTTTGCTGCACGGCAACGTCATGACCGTCACCGGACGGACGATGGCCGAGAACCTTGCGGCGCTCGACCCACCCGGTCCTGACGGCGAGGTGGTCCGGCCCGTGTCGGACCCCATCCACCCCATCGGCGGCATCGCCGTCCTCACCGGATCCCTGGCCCCCAAGGGGTCGGTGGTCAAGGTGGCGGGCATCGACTTCACCCGGTTCGAGGGAACCGCTCGGGTCTTCGACGGTGAGCAGGAAGCCATGGACGAGATCCTCGCCGGCACCATCAAGCCCGGTGACGTACTCGTCATCCGCTATGAGGGACCCAAGGGTGGTCCCGGGATGCGGGAAATGTTGGCGGTGACCGGTGCGCTCAAGGGCGCCGGTCGGGGGGCGGACACCGCCCTCATCACCGATGGGCGATTCTCAGGTGGCACCCACGGATTCTGCATTGGTCACGTCGCCCCCGAGGCGGTGGATGGTGGCCCAATCTCCCTCGTGCACGACGGGGACCGCATCATCATCGATGTCGACACCCACTCCATTGACCTCCTCGTCGACGAGGCCGAACTCGATCGCCGCCGGGCGCTCGTCGTTCATCCCGAACCGCGCTACACGACGGGTGTGCTCGCCAAGTTCGCTCGTCTGGTGCAGGGGGCCGAGCGGGGTGCGGTCACCTCGGCGTGACCGTGAAACCACCGACGTGGTGGTTGCCATCCAGCAGGGCGAGGACGGCTTTGGGTCCCGAGGCAGTAACGAGTTGTCGGGCGAGGAGTCCCTTGGCCGCTTTGGCGGCGTGGCCGGCCTTGCGCCCCGCCTCGTCGACGAGATCAACCCGCACGAGGGTGTAGCGGTCAGGTTCGGGCTCCCACGCTGCGGCGTGCTCTGCGGGTAGGAGGTCGACGACGAGGCCGCCCGCCCCGAGGTCGTTGATGGCCGGCGAAATGAGGGGTCGCCAGTGGGCGGCCACCTTGCCGATGTCCCCGAGGCCAACCGACATCTTCAGTCGGAAGTCGGGGAGCGGATCGTCGATGCCGTTGAGGCCCGCGAGACCCGAGACGACGACGAGGCGATCGGTGGCGCGGCGACGGGCTGCGGTCGGCAGTGAGGCCACATCGAGGTGGTCCCAGACAACCCCGGTGAATCGCTGCCACGCCGGCAGGGTCGGCCCACCGACACACGTCGTGTTGGCAGCCTTGGCCCGTTCCAGATGGGCGCCGCCGACACCGAGCAGGACTTGGTTCCCGCCGCCGACCGCAACGAGTGCCGACGCTACGGCCCGGCGGCCACGGCCGAGCGTGCGGCCGAACCGACCGGATGCCGGGTTCCACGGTGGGCGCCCTCCACCCGGAGCCTTGCCTTCGGAAGGGGGCAACAGGATGACGATGTTGGGCACCGGGCGATGATGCCACCCCTCAGGGGCCGTCGGTGGCGTTGCGAGTGTGCTCTGGCATCCTTAGGGGGTGGACGACGGAGCGAATCACTTCGGCCAGCCTGAACGTCACGCCTTTGACCGTGGTGGTTCGGGAGGGGGTGACGGCGAACCCGTTCGTCCTCGTGGATGCCTGTTTGGTTGGTGGACCCCCGCCCACGACGAGACGGTGCGGGCCCGTCCTCCGGTGCAGGGGGTGGCCGCGCTCGGTCTCGTGATCGTGGTGGTATGTGTCCTGCTCTACTGGTTCGTGGCCCGCTGATCGTCGTCACCGGCGCCATGCCAGTCGTTGCGACCGCCGCGCACCGCCGTGGACGAGACCTCACCCACCCACTCGGGGACCTCGAGCCGGAGGTCGTCGGGAACGAACAGACCGTGCCGGGGGGCCACGACACAACGAGGCAGGGACGCCACGGCGGCGTCGCGGGCCGTGGGGTCGGCGTTGTAGAAGGCGGGGTCGTTCACCTGGGCCCACTTGTCGGCACCGAGAACCACCACGTCATAGCCGGAGGCGATGTCAGCGATGAGCTGGTCGGTGGTGATCCGCACCCTCGCCCATGCTCGGTCACCGAGGGCCCGTTCGAGCTCGGCGACCCGCTCGGTGAGGGGAGCGAGGTCGTCCCGGCCGTCCTTGACCAGTGGGGATTCGCTGAGTACTAGGTCCAACCGGTCGAGACCGAGGGAAGCGTGAGCGGCATCGGCGATGGCGAGATGGCCAACGGTGACGGGATTGAAGGTGCCGGGGAACACACCGATGGGTCCCATCGGGCCACCTTACGACCCGCAATGGGCCTTCCCGCGTTGTCTCGGGACCCGTCGAGGTGCCATACTCATAGGCGTGTCAGGACTCCCCGCCGCCCCTAGAAGCGTCGTAGTAGTCCCCTGACGCGCACCGGCCCGTTGGCCAGTGTGCGTCGTCGGCCTCCCTGCGGGGAGGCCGTTTGCGTTCCGGGCCCCGGCCCGGTGCAACGACACACTGGCCGAGGGGCCACCTCCACGCCGGGACCCCAATTGGCCCTGTCGTGGCGATTGCTGGTCGAATGGTCAGGCCCGCAGGGGCCTCAACGCAAGGACATCCCACGATGCAACTCAACGGTGGACAGGCGCTCATCAAGGCGCTCGAGATGGAAGGGGTCGAAGTCATCTTCGGCCTGCCCGGCGGCGCCATCCTGCCGGTGTACGACCCCATTATCGATTCGCCCATCCGGCACATCCTCGTGCGCCACGAACAGGGGGCGGGCCATATGGCGGAGGGCTACGCCCACGCCACCGGACGACCGGGTGTGGCCATGGTCACGAGCGGTCCGGCTGCGACCAACGTCGTGACCCCCTTGTGTGACGCCTACATGGACTCGGTCCCGATGGTGATGATCACCGGACAGGTGCCAACCTCGGCGCTCGGTACCGACGCCTTCCAGGAGTGCGACACGACGGGCATCACCATGCCGGTGACCAAACACAACTTCCTCGTCACCGAGGCGGCCGACATCCCCCGTGTCATTCGCGAGGCCTTCCACATCGCCACCACCGGTCGTCCCGGTCCGGTACTCGTCGACATTCCCAAGGACATCGTCGACCCGAGGAACCCGCGTAGTGCCATGGATTGGTACTGGCCCGAGTCGGTGGACCTGCCGGGGTACAACCCGCGCAGCCACGGCGACCCCGCCATGATCCGCAAGGCGGCCGAACTGATCCTCGCTTCGGAACGTCCCGTGATCTACGCCGGAGGCGGCATCCTCAAGGCCCGCGCCGCCGAGGCCCTGCGGGAACTCGCCGAACTGACCGACATCCGGGTGGTCACGACACTGATGGCCCGGGGGGCGTTCCCCGACGATCACCCGTTGGCGCTCGGCATGCCGGGCATGCACGGCAACTTCACGGCCGTGACCGCCATCCAGCGTTCCGACCTGCTCATCGCCCTCGGCAGCCGGTTCGGCGACCGGGTGACGGGTCGTGTGGCCGACTTCGCCCCGGACGCCAAGGTCATCCACGTCGACATCGACCC
>JALRFT010000036.1 GCA_023261915.1 Acidimicrobiales bacterium
AGCGCGTCGGTCTGGGGGACCGAAGGTCGTGGGTTCGAATCCCGCCAGCCCGACCATTTCTTCCACGGCGACCCTGGGCGGCCCCCACCGGGTCGGTAGGGTGCCATCCATGTGTGGCCGTTTCGTGTCCACCACCTCCGCCGAGGACCTTGCTCGTCACTTCGAGGCACGGTTCGACGGTCCCGCCCTTGGCGCCCGGTTCAATGTCTCGCCGGGATCCCTCGTCTGGACGGTAGTGGCCGAGGGGCAACACCAACCAGAGCGCCTCTTGGGCACTAAACGCTGGGGCCTCGTTCCCTCGTGGGCCAAGGAGGCCTCCGTCGGCAACCGGATGATCAATGCCCGCCTCGAGACGGTCGGGGAGCGGCCCGCCTATCGACGGGCCTTCCATAGCCGGAGGTGCCTGGTCCCCGCCGACGGGTTCTTCGAATGGGAGGCGACGGCGGGTGGCCCCAAACAGCCTTGGTTTTTCTCCGCCACCGACGGCCATCCTCTGGCGTTCGCTGGTCTGCACGAGCGCTGGGTTGCGCCGGCCGATCCGCAGATGACACCCCTTGAGACCGTGACCATCATCACGACCGATGCCACCGAACCAGTCCGAACCGTGCACGACCGTATGCCTCTCGCACTCTCAGCTGAGACTTGGGACCGCTGGCTTGACCCCGAGCTTGCCGGTAACGAGATCCTGCGGGCCGTGCTGGACGCCAACCGCGTTCCTCAACTGGAGGCATGGCCGGTGGATCGGGCTGTGGGTAATCCGCGCAATGAGGGAGCAGAACTCATCACCCCTGTGAAACCGCCCGAGACGGGGGCCACCCTCTTGTAGCTGTTCAGTTCGCCTCGGTGCCAAGGGCACGACGCAGCGCTTGGGCTGCGTCGTCCAGCGCCAGCGGGTCAGGGTCGGTGGCGGCGTTGGCGAAACTGAGGTCGCCGAGATCGTTCACCGGCAGGACGTGGACGTGCACGTGGGGCACCTCGAAGCCAGCGATCATCAGACCCACCCGCTCGGGCGCAAACACTGACTGTTGGGCACGGCCAATCTCCTGCGCCACTGCCATGAGGTGGGCATTGAGGCCCGGGTCCAGGTCGAGCCAGTGATCGATTTCCTCAATGGGAACGACGAGCGTGTGCCCGGTGGTGATGGGATTAATGGAGAGGAACGCCACGCACCGTTCATCCCGGTGGACGAAATGGGCTGGCAGATCGCCATTGATAATCATTGAGAACACTGTGCTCACGAGTACTCCTGCCCCCTTGTTCTGACGTTCCGTCTCAGTCGGCCAACCTGATCGTAGGCTGAAGGATCATGGATTCGTCTCCCACCTCGCGTGTCCGTGCCGCTGGACCTGGCCCCGCCGTGGAGGCCGGGCCGGCGCCACTCGGTCCACCAGCTCCTGGCGAAGACCGCATCGCCACCGTCCCGAACCTCATCACTCTGGTCCGACTGCTGGTTCTGCCAGTGTTCGTATGGCTACTGCTGAGTGAGCAGAACCGGCCGGCTGCGGCTGGCCTGCTCGCCGTCCTTGGTGCCACCGACTGGGTGGATGGCTGGGTGGCTCGCCGGTTCCATCAGACGAGCCGGTTCGGCCGGCTGTTCGATCCGACTGCCGATCGCATTCTCTTTTTCGTCACCCTCACCGCCATGGCTATTGACACTTCCAGTAACGGTGACGGAGTGCCGGTCTGGCTCATCATCGTGGTTCTCGCGCGCGAGGCCATCGTTGCCCTGATCACAGTGACTCTGTTGGCGCTCGGGGCGCCCCCCGTCGACGTCACCTGGTGGGGCAAGGCGGGCACCTTCGGACTCATGTTCGCCTTCCCCCTGCTGCTGGCAGGGTCGGCGCCGGACTTCGCTCCGGCCGCCGTCTTTGAGATCCTCGGCTGGGTTGCCGCCATCCCGGGCTTGGTCCTGTCATTCGTAGCGTGGGCTCGATACCTGCCCCTGTGGCGAGAGTCCTTGCGTGAGGGTCGGGTACTGAAAGCTGCCAAGGTCGGTCCCTGAAATGAAGGCCGTGATCATGGCGGGCGGAGAGGGCAGCCGACTCCGCCCACTCACCAGCAGTCTCCCTAAGCCCATGGCACCGCTCGCCAACCGGCCCATGATGGAGTACGTCGTCGACCTGCTGCGCACCCACGGCATCGACGACATTATCGTCACCGTCGCTTACATGGCCGACACCATCCGGCGTCACTTCGGCGATGGATCGGAGTTCGGCGTCAGGATGACCTACGTCTCCGAGGAGGTCCCACTAGGGACCGCAGGGTCAGTTCGCAACGCCGCCCATCTCCTGAGCGACCGATTCCTCGTCATCTCCGGCGATGTTCTCACCGATATCGATATTGGGTCAGTCATTGCTGCCCACGAGCGGCTGGGAGCGGTCGGCACCATTGGACTTGTCCGAGTGCCCGATCCCGTCGAGTTCGGTGTCGTCATCACTCGTGAAGACGGCAGCATCGAGCGGTTCCTCGAGAAGCCGTCGTGGGGTCAGGTGTTCTCCGACACCATCAATTCGGGGGTCTTCATTCTCGAGCCCGAGGTCTTTGACTTCATTCCCGCTGATGTGGCCGTTGACTTCTCGGGCGAGGTGTTCCCTGCGATGCTCGATGCTGGCCTCGGCCTGTTCGGCCACGTCGTTGACGGCTACTGGGAGGACGTTGGCACCCTTGAGGCCTACCTCGCTGCCCAACGTGACCTTCTCGACGGCAAGGTGCGCGCCGTCATTCCCGGTTTCGACATTGGAGGGGGCATCAGGCTTGGCGAGAACGCCCTCGTCCACCCTGAAGCCACGATGGTCGGGCCGGCCCTCGTCGGCGACAACTGTCGTGTGGAAGCGGGGGCAATTCTCGGTCCTCACACGGTGCTGGGAGCCAATGCCCGAGTCCGCAGCAACGCCGAGGTCGTGCGCAGTGTGGTCGGGGAGAACTCCTACCTCGGGGAGGGTGTCCGCGTCGGGGGAGCACTCATCGGGCGGTCGTGTGACCTGCGAAAAGGCGCCCGAGCCGACGAGGGTGTTGTGGTCGGTGACGAATGCTTCGTGGGCGAAGAGGCCCATCTGACCGACGGTGTCAAGGTCTACCCCTTCAAGACCATTGAGGCCCGGGCGGTCGTCAACACCTCGATCATCTGGGAGTCGCGGGGGGCCCGGTCCCTGTTCACCGGGGATGCCATCAGCGGCCTCGCCAATGTCGACGTCACCCCCGAGTTCGCCACCCGTGTCGCCATGGCCTACGCCACGATGCTCCAGCCAGGGGTCACCGTGGTCAGCTCCCGGGACTCGAGCCGGACAGGCCGGATGTTGAAGCGTTCCATGATGGCGGCACTCAACGCCGCTGGGGTCAACGTCGAGGACCTTGAGGTCGCATCGATTCCGATGACGCGATGGATCGTGCGGCGGCCATCGAACTCCGGTGGGTTCACCGTCCGGCTCGACCCCCACGATCCGCAGTCCGCCATCATCCGGTTCTTCGACGCCGACGGCCTTGACGTCAGCGATGATGCCCGGCGCAAGATTGAGCGACTCTTCACCCGGAGTGATTTCCGTCGGGTCTTTCCCGGGGAGATCGGAGAGATCGGGTTCGCCCCTCGTGCGCTCGAGCATTACGCCACCACCGTGGCTGGCTCGGTTGATACCTCCCGCATAGCTGCAGCAGGTCTCAAGGTGGTCGTCGACTACGCCTACGGTTCAACATCCTTCGCTATGCCCAACGTCCTGTCTTCACTCGGCCTTGAGGCTCTTGCGGTCAATCCATTCCTTTCGACTGCGGGGGTCATGACCGTGGACCTCGAGGGGCATTGTGAGAGGGTCGCCGATCTGGTGCGAGCGTCGGGCTCCCACTTCGGAGCTGTATTTGAGCCCGGTGGGGAACGCATCAGGTTCATTGATAACGCCGGCCGAATTCTCACCGATACGCAGGCTCTCGCTGCCGTCGTGACGCTCCTGGGAGACCGCCTCGATGGTGCCACGGTGGCCCTCCCGGTCACCGCCAGCTCCCTTGTCGCCGATCAGATCGAGGCCGCCGGTGGGGCGGTTCTGTGGGCGCCCGTCGGCACCAACGCCCTCATGGCCGCCTCTCAGCATCCCGATGTCGTACTCGCAGGCGATGGGAACGGTGGCTTTATTCTCCCGAAGTTCTTACCGTCGTTCGATGCCACAGTGGCCTTTGCCACCCTTGCCGACCTCCTCGTCGCCAGGGAGCGCTCACTGGGCGAGGTCGTCGAGGCCCTACCCGAGGTCCATCTGGCGGAGAGCGATGTCGTGACGCCCTGGGAGCTCAAGGGGGGCGTCATGCGGGCCCTCGTCGAGCACACCAAGGATCGGCAGGTGGAGCTGGTCGATGGAGTCAAGATTCACCATGACGGTGGCTGGGTACTCGTGCTGCCCGATCCGGAGGCGCCGATTACGCGCATCTGGGCCGAAGGGCGGACCCCCGAGGCGGCCACTGCCCTCGGGGCGGAATACGCCAGACGTATCGAGGAACTGGTACGCCAACGGGACTAGCCGACGGCTCCCGATGCGGGTGGGAACGTCCGGGATGGTCGCGCTAGCGTGCCCCTCATGAACATCCCTGAGGACCTTCGATACTCGTCGGACCACGAGTGGGTCAGGCGTTCTGGGTCACGACTCACGATTGGGATCACCGACTACGCCCAAGATGCGCTCGGTGATGTCGTCTACCTCGAGGTGCCATCGAGCGGTGCGGCGGTCAGTGCTGGGGAGCGAATCAGCGAGGTCGAGTCGACCAAGTCGGTATCGGACATCTTCGCTCCTGTTGATGGGTCCGTCGTCGAGGTCAATGAAAACCTCGGGTCCAATCCCGAACTTGTGAATCAGGACCCCTACGGCGCCGGGTGGATCTGTGTCATCGACATCGGCTCCGACGAATCAGGCTGGGACGCACTGCTCGACGCCGATGCCTACCGGGCCCTGATCGTTGAGTAGGGGACCGGACTGATCCGACGTGGCATGAGACGAACGAACACCGATCATGAGTGACACCTACTGCAACAACTGCGGGCATCGAAACCCGGTGGGCGCCAATTTCTGCTCTTCATGTGGCGCCGTGCTTGAGTCATCCGACGATCCGACCACGATCACTTTCTTTCCCACCGAGCCAGGGGATCCGGCTGCAGGTCCGCAGGGGGAGATGATCGAGCCCGTCGTTCTCGGCACCGGGACCGGTGCCCTCGTCGTCCGGCGCGGACCGAACGCCGGGTCGCGCTTCGTCCTCGACGCGGACGTCACCACCATCGGACGACATCCGGACAGTTCCATCTTCCTCGACGACGTCACGGTGTCCCGTCGGCATGCCGAGGTCCGTCATCAGGATCATCGACATGTTCTCCGGGACGCGGGCTCACTCAATGGGACGTACGTGAATCGCACCCGAGTCGATGAGGTGACTCTCGACAGTGGTGACGAAGTCCAGATTGGAACGTTCAAACTCGTCTACCTCTCCGCTGATGCTGAGGCCAGAGCCGAGGGGAGCGGAGCATGAGTGCCACGAGCCCTCACGACAATGGCGTGGGGGAGCGTCCCCACCTCTCCATCGGCGAAGTCCTGAGCCTCCTGCAGGAGGACTACCCCGACATCACGATCTCAAAGATCCGCTTCCTTGAGAGCCAGGGCCTGCTCGATCCGGAACGGACCCCCTCGGGGTACCGCAAGTTCCACGACGAGGATGTCGAGCAGCTCCGGTGGGTGCTTCGACAGCAGAAGGAGAACTTCCTGCCTCTCAAGGTGATCAAGGACCGTCTCGCCGCTGGGCGGCTCGATGAGCCGGCGAGTGCCTCAGGGCTTCTCGATCTCGCCGTAGAACCACGCTCCAACGCCGACACCTCCGTACCCGCGCCGGACGCGTCAAGGAACGGATCGCA
>JALRFT010000047.1 GCA_023261915.1 Acidimicrobiales bacterium
TCGCCGTAGGAGAAATTGCTCCCGCCCAGACCCCCACTGGATCACACCAAGGAAGCGACATGGCATCGACGGACATCGGACTCGATCTCGGCCGCTACAAGCTCGGCTGGCACGACGATGTGGACTATGTGTTCAAACCCAAGAGGGGCCTGAACACCGACATCGTGCGGGAGATGTCATGGATGAAGGGCGAGCCGGACTGGATGCTCGCCAGTCGCCTCAGCTCCCTCCGACAGTTCGAGAAGCGCCCGATGCCGCACTGGGGTGGGGACATGTCGGGGATCGACTTCGACAATATCTACTACTACATCAAGCCCACCGAGGGGCAGGTAGATGTCTGGGAGGAACTCCCCGACGCTGTCAAGCAGACCTACGAAAAGCTCGGAATCCCCGAAGCGGAACGCAAGTACCTCGCTGGTGTGACCGCGCAGTACGAGTCGGAGGTGGTCTTCCACCGCAATCGTGCCGATCTTGAAGCGCAGGGCGTGATCTTCTGCGACATGGACACGGCGCTGCGTGAGTACCCCGAGCTCGTCAAGCAGTACTGGGGCAAGGTCATCCCACCGAACGACAACAAGTTTTCCTCGCTCAACACGGCGGTGTGGTCCGGCGGGTCGTTCATCTACGTCCCGCCCGGTGTCGAGGTGTCGATGCCTCTGCAGGCCTACTTCCGGATCAATTCGGAGAACATGGGTCAGTTCGAGCGGACGCTGATCATCGCCGATGAAGGTTCCAAGGTGCATTACATCGAGGGCTGTTCGGCGCCGGTGTACACCACTGATTCGTTGCACTCGGCCGTGGTGGAGATCGTGGTCAAGCCCAGTGCCCGGGTGACCTACACGACGATCCAAAACTGGTCGAACAACGTCTACAACCTCGTGACCAAGCGGGCCCGGGTCGAGGCCGAGGGCCACATGGAATGGATTGACGGCAACATCGGGAGCCGGCTCACCATGAAGTATCCGGCCGTGTACATGGTCGGCCCCAAGGCTTCAGGAGAGGTGCTCTCGGTTGCCTACGCCGGTCCGGGCCAGCACCAGGATGCCGGTGCCAAGATGGTCCACGCCGCCCCCGAGACCACCTCCAAGATCGTGTCAAAGTCAATCTCCAAGGACGGCGGGCGCACCAGTTATCGCGGTCTCGTGCGGGTAGAGGATGACGCCTACGGCTGTCGCAGTCACGTGCAGTGCGATGCCTTGATCCTCGACGATCAGTCCATCTCAGACACCTTCCCCTACATGGAGGTCGGGACCCGTGACGCCGTCATCGGTCACGAGGCCACTGTGTCCAAGGTCGCCGACGAGCAACTCTTCTACCTGATGAGCCGTGGACTGGCCGAAGAGCAGGCCATGGGCATGATCGTGAACGGATTCATCGAGCCGGTGACCCGGACCCTGCCCATGGAGTACGCGGTGGAGTGGAGCCGGCTCATTGAGCTGCAGATGGAGGGGTCGGTGGGCTGATGCCCATGCGCACCGACTGCCGCCACTTCGAAAGCCGGACCTATGCCAACGGTGACACGGTCCGCAAGTGCAACCTCGATCTCGCTCCCGAGGCGCCTTGGCGTTGCCCTAGCGATTG
>JALRFT010000055.1 GCA_023261915.1 Acidimicrobiales bacterium
CGATGGCCACGGAGATGATGACGAACATCAGCACCGCCAGCGTCTGATAGAGGCCTTCCATCACCGACGACACGACGGCGTCGGCGGCGTCACGGTTCACCGGCACTCGCACGTCCTGGGTGAGTCGGGAGTCGACCAAAAGCGCCAACTGGCGGACGAGCGCCACCGCGACGGCAAAGGCCCCAAGAAGCTGCACGCCGGCACGGCGTCGCGGCCGGGCGAGCGCCACCGCCGCCGCGGTACACACGACAAAGGCAAGGATCAGCGCCACCACGCTCACTCGGGTGATCTCAACGATGTTGCGGACGGTAGTGAGAGTGCCGTCACCGTTGATCACGAGAACACCGAAGTTCTCCGGCAGGGTGATACCGGTGGCCTTCTCGAGGGCGGCGACGGCGTCGGCCGGCGGATCACTCGCCAAGCTCTCCAGCGTGCCCGTCACCCGTGACACCAACTCGGGCGAAGCGCCCGTCAGCGACTCGAATACTTGCCCAATGACCGGAATGAGATTGACCACGACCTGACCTTCGTCATTGGTCGAGACATTGGGGGTATCCCCACTCGTTACGAGGATGAAGGCCTGGTGAGCTTCGGAGATGACCCGCTGCCACAGCGCCTGAAACGCGTCCGAGGCAAGGATGTTGCGCACCTCTTTACTCACGAATTCGTCCACTGCCGCCGTCAATGGTTTGGCCAGCAGGTTCGCCGGCGGCGGCAGTGACTCCTTGAGATATCCCTCAACGTCAATCAACTGCAGGACCTCGCTGGTCAACCAATCAGCTAGTGCTGTCTGCACCGCCGGGTCGGCAGCGAGTGGCCCGACGCGCTCGACGAAGACATCGTTGTCAAAGGCGGTGCGTGACGCCCAGTAGCCGACTGAGCCAAGGGCCAAAAAGAGGACGGCCAGCACACTGAGAACCGTGACCCCGATTCGCCTCCTCCGACCGTTTGTCGGCGGGACTGAAGCGTTCGGCAGGGTGTCGGCCATGGCCGGAGCGTACCGGGCAGCGCGAAACGCCGAGCGGATACCACCCCCACTCAGGACGGTGGAACGCCTCGGGAACCCATCGTCAGCCGGGGTGGGGGCCCGAGGCGGGTGTGCCCACTGAGAGACGGGACAGCTCGGCCCACGGCGAGTCCCAGAGTGATGCCCGCCGCGATGGAGACCGAGATGAACACCGCCGAGATGAGTCCGTCTGCCCCGGCTTGGGTGTTACCCTCCGTCAGCTCAAGGATCGACTGGTAGAGGATGGTCCCAGGGGCGAGCACGAGCACGGCCACACCGGTGTAGAGGGCCGAGACTGTGCCCTGCACCCGGGCGAGAAGACGCCCGGCGAAACCGAGGAGTAACGCCGCCACCCCGACCGCCACCTCCCGGCGCAGGTCGCCTGAGGGGGCAATGACGTTGGCCACGAGCCACACCACCATCCCGAGCACGGTCACCGGGATCACCGCTCCGAGCGGAACCTGGCGACCAATCGCCAGAGCACCGACAGCGGCGCCGGCCCCCAGCACCGTGATGACTACACCCCACTGCCCGGTGGGCACGGTCGGGATGACCACCCCCAAGAACTCGGCGACCCGCAGACCAACGAGCACCCCGACGGCAACGGCAACCGCGAGGACGATGGCCTGCAGCCCTCTGGCCAACGCCGTGAGTGGGGCACCCGACAAGCCGTCGCGCACACTGGCGACGAGCAGTCGACCGGGAAGGAACTGGTAGAGACCACCAACGGCAGCAGCACCCGCAGGGAAGTCCACCCCGGCCCACAGCACCAGATCAGGGACGAGCACCACCACGATCACCCCGGCGAGCACGCTGAAGATGTCAGGGATGCGGGCCTTTGAAACGAGGCTGACGAGCGGCAGGGCGATGGCCGTTGCGGTAACGCCGACGAGTGCCGACACCCAGTTCCCGCCGGAGAACACCACCCATCCCCCCACCGAGATCAGCCGCGCCAACACCCCCACCCACGCCCGATAGGGATCGGGCGCACTCGCCGCGTCCTCAAGCAGCTGATCGGCCTCGTCGGCACTCACCTCGCCCCGCTCGATCCGGCCGACCAGCCGCTCCACCATCGACAGGCGGTGGAGGTGGGACTGATCGGTGCCGACGACGCGGACGATCGTGACCGGTTCATCACCAGGCGGCAGCCACGAGAGGGTTATGGCGTTGAGCACCACCCGAATACTGCAGTCGGTGACGCCGTAAGCCGTGAGGACACGACGCATGTTGTACTGACAGTCAGCCGACGTCTCGGTGTTGGCCACCATGACCTCACCGACCCGCAGCGCCAACCGCATCGCCGCCAGTGCCTGCGTGCGATCGGGGCCGGCCGACTGGTCCCACCGCCCGGCTCCGGCGTTGTGGCCCGAGCCGGGAACTGGCAGCGTCCCGTCCGTCATTGCCCGGCACCGACCTTCCGATACTCAATGGTGGACGCCTCAATGTCGGCGTCGGTGAACGCAAGCGCCCGCAACCGGCGAGCCGCGAAGTCCTCCACCTGGTCGTCGTGATGGCCGCTGGCGGGGAGATCGGACTGGCCGTAGACGAGCAGGCCCCGGGCCGACGGGGGCCGCCCGTGCGCCAGTTCCACAGCCATGACCCAACTGACCCCATAGGTGCACGGATAGCCACCTTGGCTCAGACCGGTGCGGGCGAACCGTGAAACCACGGGTTCGGGCTGGGCGGGAGTCGGATCAAGGTCGTTCCGAGAAAGATCGACGACCGGCGTGCTGATGTCGGTGACCCCGTCCACCGAACCACCTCCGGAAATCTCCAGTCGGCGCTCCCCGCGCTGCACCCACTGCACGTCCCCGAGCCGGGCATCGGGCGCCACCCCGGCCTGCTGGAGGGCAGCGAGGGCGTCGGCGACGGCAACCACGACTGGGTCCTCTCCTGATGCCGGGCGGGCGGTAAGTCCCCGTGGTGTCGTGACTGGGCGATCGGGCTCGAACGGCTCAGCCCACAGAGGCCCGATGTCCTTGTGCGCCTCATCGGCGAACCCGGCCATGAACTCGCGCCACATAACGGCGCCACGCGCATCGACGTTGTAGGTGCAGTCCCACGCCGCGAGAATCTCGGCAACATCTGCCATGACCGTGTCGCCGGTGGCCCGGAGACGCTCAACGACCCCGTCGCGTAGTTCGAGTGCCGTGAGAGAGTGCCCGGACAGCACCATGGTTGTCAGGTCGTCGAGTCCGAACGTTGCGTCGGGTCCACTGCCCGCCACCGGGCCCTCGCCGGCAAGCAGGCGCAGGTTCATTCTTGTGCGGGCCGACACCGGCCGGCGGTACAGCCCACACAGCGGCGAGCGCTCGACCATCTCAGCCGAAGGGTTCACCAACCAGTAGGGGTCGTTGGCGTTCATCACCCAGTCGTCACGTTCGATCTGGGGCAGGTCATCAAATCCGAGGAGTGACTCACCGTCACCGGCGACTGAGGCGATCCAGTCGTTGTCCGGTTCAGACCCGTCGAGCACCGCAATGCGCAGGTTGTGCATGAGTGCAGCAATGGGATCGGTCGTGAGGCTGTTGATGAAGCGCTGCTCGGCCGGAGTTGAAAGCGCCGGTGTGGCGCTTGAATCGATGTACCAGGTTCGGCCTGAGGCGTCGGCGGCGAGGGTGTTCACCCACGGCAACCCGCCGTGTTGACGGAACGCCTCTTTCAACTCATCGATGTCGGTTGCAGTGTCGAGCGCCAGGACCTGTTCCATGAAGCGAGCGTTGGCGATATTGGCATCGCGGTAGGAAAAGCCAGTGGTCGCCGACCATCCCACGAAGGGCACGTTCACCATCGGGCCGTGATGCGTTGACCACAGCGTCCGGGTCTCGGGGGTCAGCGAGCCGTCAGTTCCCCGGACGGTGACCGAGTGTTCCTGGGACGTCATCGGCAGGTACGTGTCCCCGAAGCGATAGGAGCATGGGTCCTCCGGGTGGAGTTCGAGGCGGTAGGCAGTGAAACGGTGCCCGCGGGAGAACGTATGGGTGAACCCGAGCGTCGGGTTGAAACCGATCTGCACCCCGGGACTCCCTACGAGCGCCGCACCGTAGACATCTATCTCGCCGGGGATGCGCAGGTGGCACTCCCACAACTTCCCTTCGCCGTACCAAGGGAAGTGGGGATTGGCCATCACCATGCCCGAACCACCCGTGACCTCGGCACCGAGCGCCCAGCCGTTGGAACCCAGGTGGGCCTCACCGACGACCGTCCCGTCGGCAGGTGGGTCGGGAGGCATGGCCGGTCCCGACGGACTGTCAGGGGCGGTGGCTGAACCGAGGTACTCGACCAGATTGCGTCCCGATGCCATGAGACAGAGATCAACGTAGAGCCGGTAGAGGTCGTCGGCGGAGATCGGGCGGACCCACTCGGCGCCCGCGCACCATGGGGGAAGGTGTGCCGTACCGAACTCCGCCAAGGCGGCGTTATAGCCCGCGGCGTAGCCCGCCACCATGGACCGAACCCGGTCGGACTGCACCGCGGCCATCGCCGTGGCCCGGCGGCCGATGTCGAGCACGCTGTACCCGAGGTCGGTGTGGAGGTGACGGTCCTGGGGACCACGTCCGAAAAAGAGCGAGCGCTCGGCCCGGACCTTGAGGACGTGATCGGCGATGGTTGGCAGCCGATCACGGGCGCAGGCATACCCCTGACCGAATCCGAGACCGCCCCAGTCCGCCGCCGTGATGTGGGGCACCCCATGGGTGGTCCAGCGGATCTCGGCGTCGTAACCCGTCATGGAATCAACCCTCCGGCTGATCCCAGCCGGGTCGCTCGCGGACGAGCACCTCTTGGGCAATGGAAGCGACGTGAAGGCCCGAGGTCGTGAACACGTGTCCAAAGGCGAGACCACGCCCCCCATGCCACCCTTGCGCGAAGAGGTCGAACAGCAGCCACTCCCCCACTGGCGGTGGCCGGTGGAACCAGGTGGCATGGTCGAGACTGGCGCCCATCAGGATGTCGGGGTGCGGAGGTGGTGCCGGCGGAATGGGGTGGACGGTCCGAGCTGCCGACATGGGCACATCATCGGAAACGAAGGCGAGGGCACACGCTCCGAACACCGCCTCGTTCATGGCCGGTCCCGCCACCTTCTGCCAGACGGCGAAACGTCCCCCGTCCCGATCAAGGAGGGCGATACGACGTTCGTGGAGCGGACTCCACGAGATCGACTCACAGCGCTCGGGATCGGGCACGTCCGGTGGTGTCCACACCTGCACGTCGGCCCGGTCCTCCGGCAACTGAAACGAGGCATCCAGATTGAAGATGGCCCCGGCGCTCTGCCGGGCGACCACCCGACGCGTGACGAAGGATTTGCCATTGCGGATGCGATCCACCTCAAAACGGATCGGCTCGGCCAACTCTCCCCCGCGGATGAAGTACGCCCGCACCGAGTGCACCACGTAGCGGTCGTCAACAGTCAGTGAGGCGGCCCGCAGACCTTGGGCGAACACCTGACCGCCGAAGACACGGCCCCACGGCGTATCAAGGTTTGCAGCAATGAAGGTGTCGGGCCCGTGCGGCTCGAGCATCAGCAGATCGGCGAGCGACTGCGGCTGGGCCGGGAACGGGATCGAACTCACGCCCGGATCCTACGGCGCATCGCCCATGGACGGCGGCAACCCGTCGGGCCGGCGACGACGATGCCTCTAGGGTGAATGGGTGCCTCCCGCCGACGACCTCGCACAACTACTCACACTCGACCCCATCAAGCCGGATGCCTGGGTTGGAACCGGGCCCGACCTTGGATGGGGTCGCATCTACGGTGGGCTCATCGTCGCTCAGGCACTTCGGGCTGCCACCCTGACGGTTCCCCTCGATCGACCGGTCCACTCGCTGCACGCCTATTTCATCCGCGCTGGTGACGAGCACCAGAACGTGCTGTTCGAGGTCGAACGCCTGCGCGACGGTCGGTCGTTCAGTACCCGTCAGGTGATCGCCTACCAATCGTCGGGCGCCATCTTGAATCTGATTGCGTCGTTTCAGGATCACGAACCCGACAACCCCGATGTCGCCACCCGCGTACCACCCCCTGATCAGGTGAATCCTGACGAGATCGTGCCCCGGCCCACCCAACTACTCTTCGAACATCGTGTTGTCCGGCCTGCAACCGCCGCCGGTGGCGAAGCCCTCACCTGGCTGCGGGCACTGGGTGACCTCGGTGACGACCCGGCCGTTCACGCCTGTGCCGTCGCCTACCTCTCCGACGAGGACCTTCTCGGTGTTGCGATCGCCGCCCACCCGCTCGCTGAGCAGTGGGAGCAGATGATGGCGGCGAGTCTGGACCACGCCGTGTGGTTCCATCGTCCGGCACGAGCCGACGACTGGCTGCTGTTCAGCGTGGAGCACCACGGCATGGCCAATGCGCGCGGCCTCGCTATTGCCCGGGTGTTCGACACTGACGGCAACCACGTCGCCACGGTCGCCCAAGAGGGCCTTGGCCGACGCCTCAAGAAGCGCTGACGCTCCACTCACCAGCGGGCGGGCGCCCCCTTGGCCGTCACCCCGGCCGGCACGTCCCCGACAACCACCGCACCAGCGGACACGACGGCGCCCTCGCCGATCGCACACCCCGGAACGACGACGGCACCAGCACCGATGAACACCCCTTCGCCCGTGACGACTCCCCCCGAAAGCACGACCCGCGGAGCCAACGTCGTGAAGGACCCCAGCGCGACGTCGTGGGCGAGGACGGACCCCGCCCCCACGTGGACATGTTGCGCGACGTTGACCCCCGTTGACACATGACACAAAGCGTGGATCACTGCGCCACTACCGAGCGTCACGTCATCAGCGAGAACTGCTGAGGGGTGCACGAGGGTCGTGAACCGCTGATGGCCGCCGTCGAGAGAGGTGACCCATCGGGCCCGCTCGGCCGGGAGACCGAAACCCACGACCAACGGATTGCTTTCACCAAGGATCGATGCGACGGGTCCAAGCCACGGCACCCCCAGCCGGACCAGGTACTCCCCGGTCGGCACATCATCCCCTGCCATTCCCGCAACTTCTCGACCACACGCGCGCGCCAGCGTTACGAGTTCACGGGCGTGTCCGCCGGTCCCGATGACGACGAGGGGGGCCATACCTACGCCTCCTCGACCGGTCCGAGAGCTGCGAGCTGGTCGGCGAGCTCCCGAAGGGCCCGACCCCGATGACTCAGGGAGTGCTTTTCCTCCGGCCACATCTCACCAAAGGTCCGCCCGTCACCCTCATCGGGAATGAACACCGGGTCGTAGCCGAAGCCTCGGTCGCCCCGTGGAGTTGTGGCTATGGTGCCTTCGACGACGCCCCGACCGACGAGGCGGCGACCATCAGGCCAGCCGAGGATGACCACCGTGCGGAACCTCGCTCGTCGTTGCTCGGGAGCGTTCGCTCCGAGCTCACGCAGTTCCCCCAGCAGCTTGTTGTAGTTCTTCTCATCGTCCGCTTCCGGTCCGCCATAGCGAGCCGAGCGGACGCCGGGAGCGCCTCGGAGAGCGTCGACTTCAAGACCCGTGTCGTCGGCCAGAGCGGGCTCGCCCGATGCCGCCACGACGGCCGCCACCTTCAGTTCTGCATTTCCCTCGAGCGTCGAGGCGTCCTCCTCCACTTCGGCCAGATCGGCGGGCCGACCAAGCACGACCACCGTGGCGCCGAGAATCTCTCGGATCTCGTCCAGCTTGTGCGGGTTGGCAGTGGCGCTGACCACCCGATGAGACGCCATGACGCAGGCCGGTTCAGCGACCCGCCGGGGGCTCCGACACGAACTCCCGCTGCAGGGCAACGAGGTCGCCGATCCCCTTGGTCGCCAGATCAAGGAGACCATCGAGTTCGTCACGGGCGAACGCCATACCCTCAGCGGTCCCCTGCACCTCGATGAAGCGACCATCGCCGGTCATCACCACATTCATGTCGACTTCAGCAGTGGAGTCCTCGACGTAGGGCAGGTCGAGCACACCGACGCCCCCACAGATTCCCACCGAGATCGCCGCACAATGATCGAGCAGAGGGTGCGATGAGATCGTTCCAGCAGCCACGAGCCGAGTGAGAGCATCGTGGAGGGCCAGCCACCCACCGGTGATGGAAGCGGTGCGCGTCCCACCGTCAGCCTGTAGAACGTCGCAGTCCACCGTCACCTGTCGCTCACCCAATACGCGCATGTCACAGACGGCACGGAGGCTCCGGCCGATCAGTCGCTGAATTTCTTGCGTGCGTCCCGTCTGCTTACCTTTGGCCGCTTCCCGGTTGACCCGCTCTCCCGAGGAGCCCGGCAGCATGCCGTACTCTGCCGTCACCCAACCCTTCCCCGAGCCGCGCATCCAGCGCGGCACGTCCTCGTCGACACTGGCAGTGCACAGCACGACGGTGTTGCCGAATCGGACCAGCACAGATCCAAGCGCCGCGTGGGTGAAGTCCCGCTCGAAGCTGACCGGTCGGAGATCGCCAGGATGTCGCCCATCGGGACGAGGTGAGGAAGATGAAGTCACGTTCCCGACCCTAGTGGTGGGCCGACCACTAGGTTGAAGGGATGCGCACCATTGGGAATCTGCTCTGGTTGATCTTCGGGGGAATCTGGCTGGCGTTGAGCTACATCCTCGGTGGTCTCGTGATGTGTATCACGATCATTGGGATCCCCTTCGGGGTGCAGGCGTTCAAGATGGCCGGCCTCGTGTTGTGGCCCTTCGGCCGAACCGTCGTGGCACGGGCAGACTCGGGTGGAGTTGCCGAGGTCATCTTCAACGTGATCTGGCTCGTCGTGTTCGGGTGGGGAATCTTTCTGGCCCACATCGTCTCGGGCATCGTGCTCTGCATCACCATCATTGGCATCCCGTTCGGGATCCAGTCGTTCAAGCTCAGCGTGCTCGCACTGTGGCCATTCGGTCGCGAGATCGTCGAGATCCCGGAGTACTGACCGGAATCTAGAAGTAGATGATTTTCTCGGTGCGGCTGACAACCTCATCGAGATCGTCGGTCCACGCACCGGTCGAGAGGTACTTCCATCCGCCGTCACAGACGATGAACACCACGGTTCCCGACTCGATCTGCTCGGCCACCCGGGCCGCCCCCGCAAGCGAGGCCCCCGACGAGA
>JALRFT010000084.1 GCA_023261915.1 Acidimicrobiales bacterium
CGTAGGTGCCGAGCATGATGCGCCGCTTCACCTCAGCCCCGAACCCGGCCGTGCGGGTGGCGGTCATCATGGCGTCGGTGGTGGGGGCGTCGACCCGCAGACCGAAGCGCACCCCGTCGTACCGAGCCAGATTCGACGACGCCTCCGCCGGGGCGATCAGGTAGTAGGCCGACAGGCCGTAGGTCACTGCCGGCACCGACACCTCGGTGACCTCGGCGCCCGCCGCCACCAGCGCTGCGGTGGCCGCCTCCATTCGGGCACGCACGTCAGGGGCAATACCTTCTCCGGCGAGTTCACGCACCACCCCAACGCGCAGGCCGGCAACGCCACGGGTCAACGACTCCGCAAAGGACGGCACCGGTTCGGGGATGGACGTCGAGTCGGCCGGATCATGGCCAGCGATGACACCGAGCAGCAGCGCAGCGTCGGCCACCGTGTTGCTGAACGGGCCGATCTGGTCGAGTGACGAGGCAAACGCCACCAGGCCGTAGCGGGACACCAGGCCGTAGGTGGGCTTGAGGCCAACCACTCCACACAGCGCCGCCGGCTGACGGATCGAACCACCCGTGTCAGACCCGAGTGCCAGCGGGGCGAACCCTGCCGCCACGGCGGCAGCACTGCCACCGCTCGACCCGCCCGGGACACGCGAGAGGTCCCGAGGGTTGCGCGTCGGACCGAAGGCCGAATTTTCCGTCGACGACCCCATGGCGAACTCGTCGAGATTGGTCTTGCCAACCGAGACCGCCCCGGCACGGGCGAGCAGCTGCACGACGGTGGCGTCATAGGGCGGAGACCAATGTTCAAGAATGCGCGAGGAACAGGTGGTCGGGATCCCCCGGGTGCACAGATTGTCCTTCAGGGCTACCGGTACCCCGGCGAGCGGGCCAGGATCGCCGCCGGCCGCAATGGTGGCATCAACGGCGTCGGCCGAGGCTCGCGCCGTGTCGACCGTGACCAGATTGAAGGCATTGATGTCGCCGTCACCGCCCTCGATAGCGGCGAGATGCTCATCGACGACGGTGCGGGCCGTCACCTCACCGGCCCGCACAGCGGCGGCGATGTCAGTGGCGGAGCGACCGACCCAGTCCGTCACGGTTCATCCCCGAGGATGGCGGGAACCCGGAACTGGCCCTCGTCGGCAGCGGGGGCCTGAGCCAGCACCTCGTCCCGATCGAGGGTGGCCCCAACCTCATCGGGCCGCAGAACGTTGCGCAGCGGCCACGGATGGATCATTGGCGACACATCATCGATCTGAAGTGCCTCGACGTCAGCGGCGTGATCAAGCACCGCAGCGAGCTGACTCGTGAAGGTCGCCACCTCGTCATCGGTGAGGGCCAGACGGGCGAGTCGGGCAACGTGGACGACGTCGTCAGGGGTAATGCGGGCGGTCACCTCCGTCAGCCTAGGGGCGGCCCACTCTGACGCTCCAACCTTGACCGGGTGGTCAAGACGGGGTTCTCAAAGTGGGATACAGTCCGAGCGCCCCAACCCACCGGGTGGGGTTGGGGGTGCGGACCAACTGGCCGCAGCCGAACAGATGAGTGCATCACAGGAGGAACGGCTGGTGGCCGATACGTATGTGTTCCTGACCGACGAGTGGATTGAGGCGGCACGCTCCCTGCGTGACGAAGCCGGCGGTGCCGGTGGCCTCCCCCACGCCGTGAAGATGAATCTGGTGATCGTTGAGACCCCGGATCACCCCGACTTCGCGGGTGGAGAGTTCAAGGGGCACATGGACAGCTCCGACGGCGACATGAAGATGGACAAAGGCCACCTCGATGGTGCTGACCTGACTGTCACTGTCGACTACGACACCGCCCGTGCCATCTTCGTGGACCAGAACCCACAGGCCGGTATGCAGGCGTTCATGTCGGGCAAGATCAAGGTGGAAGGCGACATCACCAAGTTGATGGCCATGCAGAGCGCCTCGCCCGATCCCGCCGCGGCTGAGATCGCCGGCAAGATCAAGGACATCACCGCCTGATCTCGGGTTGTCTCCACCCCGACGCCTGACGTCGGGGAGTGTTCATCACGATGGCCCGGACCTTTTGGTCCGGGCCATTGTCATGTCACGGGTTGCATTCGACGAGCGGGGTCACGCACCAACGGTGGCCGAACCGGCGCCAAGGGATGCGCTCGACACCTTCACGTTCCTCGGCTCTGCAGCCACGGCATCAGGGCGATGCGAGCGACGGACAAAGACGGCCGCCACGGTTCCAGCCAGCGCAGCGCCCGCGCCGACGAGATAGGCCCAGTGGTACGACGACTCGAGTGCCGAGGTGGTCTCGGGTGAACGGGTGACCCCAGCGACGACCACCGGTGCCAGAGCCAGCTGCACGGTGAGCATGACCTGGGTCCCCACCACCGTCCCCACGTGGCTGCACATCTGCTGGAAGGCGCTGGCCACACCGAGATCCTTCTCATCAACGGCGTTGGCCAGCGATGCCGTCATAGCCGGCCCGGCCATGCCCATGGCCACCCCCGAAAGCGCCAGGGCAAACACGATCCACAGCTCGCTCGAGTCATTTGCCACCACGGCCAGACCCAGCATCGACAAGACGAGCGCTGCGCCACCGACCACGGCGTTGAACCGTTCGCCGGTGCGAACCGCCAGGTATCCCGCCGCGGGACCGGCGAGGGTGAACGCCAACGGCCGGGCGATCGACAGGAACCCGGTGCGAGCCTCGCCGAAACCGAGCACGTCCTGGAGCAGCAACGGCGTGATGATGAATCCGCCCATGTAGGCGAAGTTCAAAAAGAACTGATTCACCACGGGAAACGTGAAGTTCCGCATGCGGACGTAACCGAGTGGCAGGAGAGGGTCGTCACGCCGCCGCTCCACTGCGATGAACCCGATCAGGGCCACCGGAACCAGCGTCAGACACACCAGCACCACGGGACTCGACCACCCAGTCTCTGGACCCCGGTTGAGCGCCACCAACAGGCTCGACACGGTGACGGCGAGAAGTACCGAGCCGGGGATGTCGAACGACACTCCTCGGCGGCGAGCCACCTCGGGCAGCACCAACCAGCCTGCGAGCACGGCCAGCGCCGTGAGTGGAACCTGGGCGACGAAGATCCATCGCCACGAGAACGCCTCCACCACGGGGCCACCGACGACGACACCGATCACCGGACCCCCGGCAGCGACCATGGACCAAAAGCCGAGTGCTCGGGCTCGCTCGAACGGAGGGAACAGCCGGTTGATCATGGCGAGTGACGCCGGACCGACTGCCGCACCAACAGCAGCACCCAGGGTGCGGAACGCCACCAGCGACCCGCCACTCCATGCCACTGCCGACAGGCCGGCAAACACCGCAACCGCCATCAGTGACCACAGGTACACCCGGCGGGCGCCCACGATGTCGGCCAGCTTGCCTGCCGACGGACCGAACACGGCGTAGGCGAGAAGGGGCCCGGTGATCACCCACGTGATGGTCGAACGCGGGGCGTCGAGGTCGGCGGCGATGGTCGGGATGGACACCGCCAGCACCGTGATGGAGAACCCGACGGAGAACAGACCAATGAGCGCGACCGTGAGCACTAACCACCGGTAGCGGGGCGAGTCTCCCCACCGCTCGAGGGTCGAGGTCCGCCAACGGTCCAGGGTCGACTTCGCTACTCGGGGCGGTCCATCGACTGTGTCGCCGTCCGGGCCCCGATCCATGACCAGCAGGCTACCGGCGCCTCAGTGCCGCACCGACCACGTCACCACGCCGTTGGACCGGCCTCAACCCGTGGTCCGCAGCCACACGCCACCCGTCTCCACCGGCGAATCGGGGAGACCACCGATGAGCCGTGCCCATCGGGCCGGATCATCGAGTTCGAGGGCGGCGTTCCACACCATGACTTCAAGTCCGGCGTTGCCGACCAGCAAGGCCCGCAACATGTATCCCTCGTTGACAGCCACCCCGGTGCGCAACCACCGGCCCGGGTAGCTGAAGAAACCAAAGATGTCGTGGATGTGGATCCATACGCCCGGAGCGAGGGTGGGGATCACCTCCAACAGGAGATGGTGCACGTCGGAGTCGGCCCGCACGACGTGACTGCTGTCGATGCACACCACGTCACCGGCCCGCAGACGGGCGAACACTGCCGGATCCACATCCTGTACCCGCCCGTCCATGAGTCGCCCGTCCAGATCGGTGGCGTCTGCGAGGGATCGGAGTCGGTCGGGGTCCGGATCGATGAAGGTGAATTGCGTTGCCGCACAGAAGCGCTCGGTCACGTCGAGCAACAGGGCCGAGGAGAACCCACACCCCACCTCGACGAGGCGCGCCGGAGCCAATCTCGCCACCACCAAGGCACCAATGAGGGCGTCGGACCCGGTGAACCACCGATTGTCGTAGCGATATCTGGTCGGTTGGTCCGAGGCGACCCACCCGGCCATGTCAGGGAACGCGTCGACGAGGTCGTCGAGCAGAGCCCACTGGTTTGCCAGTCGTAGATCGATGCCGGGGAACGTGTCATCAGCAAGCGGGCGGTTCCGAGTCGCAGCCTCAGCGCGAGCGACATCGGCCGGTGACGGCAGTGGCGAGTAGATGTGCCCGCGGGGGACGTGGAGGTAGTGGCGGTCGGCGAGCACACGCCACGCCACACCCAGTCGTTCAGTGAATTTCATAGCCTGGGTCCA
>JALRFT010000102.1 GCA_023261915.1 Acidimicrobiales bacterium
CGCTGGAGGCGGCGTAGGAACGGGCAGTGGGCATGATCAGAGGAGGAGGAATGGGGTCGTCAAACAATACGCCCGCACCGAGGGAGATCAGCCCCCAGACGATCGGCACCCACGGGCGAGGCCAGCGGCCGGCAGCAATGAGGTCACCGAGGCCCGACACGATGAACCCGGCGGCGATGAACACGGCGAGCGCGAACACGCCGGTGATCGGGCGGAGAATGACGATGATGCCGAGGATGGCAGTGATGGCCCCGATGAGGGCGACCAGCCACCAACGGCGGGCCACGGCCTCGACAGCCTCGGGGTCAAGGCCTGGATCGGCAGCAAGGGGTTCAGTCATTGGGGTCCTCCCATGTCGTGCGACCGATGAGGTCACCGATGCAACGTCCCAACCCTACGGCCCGGTCCCCGGGGCGCAGCGGACCCTCGAGAATCAGCTGACGAGCGAGGCGATATCCATGGCGGACTGCACGATCACCACGATGATGAGCACGATGCCGATGGATCCGTAGCCCCAGCGCCACTTATGTTCGGCGGCGAAGAAGCGCCGCATGGATTTCACGATGAAGACCACCGAAAGCGCTCCGAGCGCTAGGCCGAGGTAGGGGCCCACTGCGCCAAGACCGAGGATGGGGCCCGCAAGAGGGATCACGATGTAGGTGATGATGCAGCGGATTCCCGAGATCGCAATGGATCCGCTCAGGGCGTTGGTAGCCCCCATGATCGATCCCCGGGGCGCATTGTCGGGGATGAACAGGATGCGGCGCATGACACGATCGGCGGCTGAGCGCTGCGGCGCCTGCACGGGCTGACGGGGAGTGTCGATTGAGGCGATCCCCCGACGCTAGATCATCAACGCCACGTCTCCCACCCCAGTTCGCCCCGCGCGAGGTCCGGAGCCGATACCCTAGGGGGTATGTGTCAACGGGTGATGTGCAAGAAGTGTGGCAAGGCAGGTTGGGCAGGGTGCGGAGCCCACGTCGAGCAGGTCCTCGGCGACGTCCCTGAATCTGACCGGTGTCACTGTGGCGAGCAGACGAAGGCCTCGGGGGCCAAGCGCTCGGTCATCGACCGACTGCTCGGCCGCTGACCGAAGGCGTTCACTGCAAGCAGGTCAGACCCGCACCGATCCGAGCACGCTGAGCAGCTCGCCAATAGTGTGATCGCGCTCGAGCACGTGACGCAGCGGTAGTTCGGGGCACAGGGCGTAGTGATTCCGCCGACCGTGTCGGGTCCGAATCACATACCCGCCCTCAACGAGGTCAGCAATGATCGACTGGGCGGCACGTTCGGTGATACCGACCCGCACGGCGATGTCTCGACCGCGCATGTCGGGTTCACGGGCAATACACACGAGCACGTGGGCGTGGTTGGTGAGAAAAGTCCACGACCCACGCTGGCCTTTGACGGTGTCACCCATGGGTGTCGCACACCTCCGACTCGCTGCATCCGGTCACGATCAGATTCCCCAAGACTACCTGTGGCTCGTCCTCAGACCGGGCTGGCGTCGGCACCCTGAACGGCACTGTGACCACCGTCGACCTGGATCAATTGGCCGGTGACGGCGCGGGCGAGGTCCGAGAACAGGAAGCAGATGGCGTCGGCAACTGGCGCCGGGTCGTGGGCGTCCCATCCCAGTGGGGCCCGCTCCCACGACTCAAGCAGCGTGGCGAAACCGGGAATGCCCGAGGCGGCACGAGTGTGCAACGGCCCGGCGGACACAACATTGGCCCGAATCCCCCGCGGCCCGAGGTCGCGGGCAAGGTAGCGATTCGCCGTCTCGAGGGCGGTCTTCATCACGCCCATCCAGTTGTAGATTCCCCACGCCCGCGACGAGTCGAAGCTGAGCCCGACGAGGCTCGCCCCGCCCTCACCGGCCAGGTCCGCCACGAGACCCCCGAGTCGTGCATACGACGACACACTGGTGGCGAACGAGAGATCGAGTCGCTCGGGTACCGCTCCGGCGAAGGGACCGGCGAGCCCATCGGGTGGCCCCCAGGCAATGGCATGAAGTGCCCCGTCGAGGGTGCCCCCGTGGGCACCCAAGGTGTCGGTGAGCGCCACCCAGTCCGCCTCGTCGGTGACGTCGAGTTGCAGGAGGGGCAGGCCGGTGTCCCCCACGGTCTCCCGGGCGAGTTCGAGGTCACGGCCTGGAGCGGTCAAGACCACCTCCGCCCCCAGACGCTGGGCAGCGAGTGCGGTGGCCCACGCAATCGAATCCGAGGTCACGACGCCAGTGATGAGCAGCCGTCGACCGACGAGAAGTCCACCTCCACCACTGATTTCAGAGCCGGCTACGTCCCGAGCCACTTGGCCACCTCCAGATAGATGGGAATGCCGATGGTGAGATTCAACGGAAAGGTGAGTGCCAGCGACGCCGTGACGTACAGACCCGGATCCGCTCCGGGTAGTGCGATGCGCACGGCAGCCGGCGCGGCGATGTAGGAGGCGCTGGCGGTCATGGCTCCGAGCACGGCCGCGCCACCGACGCTGAGGCCGGCCAACGTGCCAACGGCTGCACCGAGCGTCCCGAGTACGAGCGGCGCAAGGAGAGCAAACGTCACCAGGCGAGCACCCGCCTGACGGATGGCGGACATGTTCTCCCCGGCCAACACACCGAGGTCGATGAGGAACAGGACAAGCACCCCGGGGAAGAGCACGATGAACAGAGGCCCGATCTGGGTCTCACCCGCTTCTCCCGAAATGACACCCATGAGCAGACCGCCGACGAGCAGCACGACACTCTTGCCAGTGAGCGCCTCCCGCAGCCCCTCGCCGAAACCACCAGTCGACGTGTGGCGATTGGCGATGGCGAGGGCGATGAGGATTCCGGGGATCTCCATGACGGCAACCAGGGCAGGCATGAACCCCTCAGCTGCCATCCCCGCAGCGGCCACGAACGACACCGCCGCCGTGAACGTGACCGCGGACACCGAGCCGTAGTGGGCGGCGAGCGCCGCAGCGTTCACCACACTGAAGCGGGCGGCGAACCGCAGGACGAGGTAACTGCCCACGGGAACGACGGCGGCAAGGACCAGCGTGCCGAGCACCGGTGCGGCGAGGTCCCCCGCCGAAGTCTTGGTGATCGCCCATCCACCCTTGAGGCCGATGGCCAGCAGCAGGTAGGTGGACAGGAGGGTGGTGACGGCCGGAGGGAATCGCAGATCGCTGCGGATCCGGACCGCGATGACCCCGAGCACGAAAGCGAGAACGGCAGGAGCGGTCAGATTCGTCTGCGCCAAGTCCGCGATACCCACCCCAAGCCCCATTCCTGATGGCGTCCAAGGGGACGCGCCAGATTTCGTCCCACTCTAACGTACGAACTCCGATTCGTAAAAGAATCTGACCTTGAACGCCCCGACCCAACTAGCCCCAGATGGCGGATGACTCTTCCGAGGTCCGGGACACCCAGGACCTAGCGCACAGCGACAGGTACCGGCGCGTCGGCCGACGTGACATCGGCGTCACGATCGTCGAACCAGGTATCCGCATTGGCCTGGCGAATCTGATCCCAGTCGAGGGGCACTCGCTCCAGCTCCCAAAAGGTCTGGGGGAAGGACGGCATGCGCCCGATGCCGAGTTCGTCGGGACCGGCGCGGTCAACTGGCCGATAGAAGGTGCCGAAAACCTTGTCCCACACCGAGGTGATCGCCCCGTAATTCGTATCGCCCTCGCGGTACACCGCCGAGTGATGCCAGCGATGCAGATCAGGCGTGGAGAACACGTGGTCGAGAGGACCACTCGAGAGGTCCACGTTGCAGTGCTGCAACTGCCCGTACATCCCCCGCACCGTCTGGTACGCAACGGTCTGGTCACGACTCATGCCCAGCACCGACATCACCATCGTCTCAAGCGCCATGTCCACGAACATCTCAAGGCCATGGAATCGGGTGGCGTTGAACCAGTAGAGACGCTGAGGGCTGTGATGGACCGAGTGCACCGTCCACGCCGGTCCCCAACGGTGGCCGAGCTGGTGGACACGTGAGTGCACAAGGTCAAAGGCCAGTACGCCGATCGCCGCACCGACGGGTACCGGCAGGCGATCCACCCGAAGTGAACGCTTGTTGCGGCGCACGACGGGTTCGACCAGTGACATTGCCGCCACCTGCACGCCGACGGTGGACATGAGGAACGCGGCGTCGGAGACCACTTCACCGGCACCCGGTTGCCAGTCCTGACGATATGGACGGCGGCGCTCGATCGCCCACAACAGGCCGTAGAACCCGATCGTCACGGCCGCCGCCGATGCCTGAGCCCGCCCCTTGCCACCCCGCCGCAGTCTTCGGTCGAGAGCAACGGCTGCTGCAGCACCGACACCGACGAGCGCATGGAGTCCGAGACCGAGCGCCCGGCGACGGCGCGCCTGGCGACGATCCTCGGCAGATGCCGACACGACTGACGGGTCATCAGTGTGCTCCACAAAATCAGTCTTCCCCATCAAGCCGACCCACCCCCAACCGGGCCCGAACGGCACGGAAACGCTCGTCGGTCGCCGTGCGGCCCGCTGCCCATCACCGGTGCTACCAGCCGGGGACCTCTGCCCGCACTGCCACATCGGCTGACCGGTATCGGGCTCAACGCAACTCGCCGGGGCACTGCCACCCCGTGTCAGCCGCCATGAAGTAAACCGCCGCAGTTCGGACATAGCCCACCTGCATAGAGCGGAAGAACCCCTCAGCGTCCCCACTTTCACGCGCCCTCTCCGCCGCAGCGACGATCTCAACGTCAAAGACCCTGGCGGCGCTCTTGGGATACTCGCCGAAGTAACGAGGGATGAAGAACGCTGCAAACAGCAACGAAACTGCGACGCCGACGATCGGGAAGAGTCGCCAGCGTTCGGTGATCACCGCACCCACGAGGCCGAGACCAAGGGCGAGGAAGGCCTGTGCAGGAAACATGCGCAGCGCGTGGGGCAGCGCTTCATTGGTGGCTGATGCCGAGAGCAGCACGGTGAGCACCCCGGCGGCCACCATCACCAGGTAGACCCGCGGCACCCCCACACCCACCGACCGGCGAAGGACGAGGGCAATGGCCACTGGGGTGACCACGACAAGGAGCACCTCGAGCCAGCCGAGTTGCCCAACGATCTGGGTGCTGTGGCGCTGATTGGGGTCACCGCTGAACAACAGGAAGTCTGGGCTGAGGTGCTTGAAGACGTTTCCGATCACCAGACCAATTGCGGCAGTAATGCGCGCCACCCCCGAGGCAGGAAGGCTGGGGTCGGAAAACACCGACGTCTCTGCAGCGCGACTCCAGAGCCTCGCCCGGCCACCATCGACCAATACCGGTATCGCAGCAAGGAAGAACCCAAGCCCGGCAGAGACCAGTACGACGCGATCAACGAGATGGCGACGGATGAGGACGGCACCGATCAGGACCAGCATGACGACGGCTACGAGTCGTGTGTGGTTCACCACGGCAGCCGAGGCCACGAGCAGCGACCCTCCGAACGCCTCGAACCACCGAGGTGGTCGGCGCAACCCGCCCCTAGTGAACAGCCACAGGCCCGTCATGAGCAAGGCCACGCCGGTGATCGCCGAGTTGCCGAAGGCGAGGCGACCGAGCGTCCATGACCACGGGGAAACGGCCCCGATCAGAAGCGTCCACGCGGCCACCCGATTGCCAAGAAAGTTTCGGGCGACGCCGGCCGTGGCAACCACCCCGATGACGGAGAGCAAGGCTTCGAAACTGCGGAGTGCCGCAGGCGAATCACCGAACACCGTGATCCACCCCAGCCCCGGATAGATCCACAGCGGCGTCCAGAACGCGTTCGCCGGACCGATCCCGATGGAAGAGATCAATGGCCACGCCTGACCACCGGCATCGGCACCGGTGTACTTAAGACAGACCAGTTGAGCCGAGGCGATAGCCTCGTCTTCGTAGAACCCTGGCGGGCTGATACCAAGTCCCAAGAACCGTGCCACGAGGGCCGCAACGGCTACCGCGACGATCAGGACAACCGTGGCGTCACCGACTCGTATCGATCGCCCACCTAGGGCTGTCGTCACGAGTCCCTACCCATGTGACTGACCCAGGCCGCCCGGCGGTCCGGATCAGCTACAGCCGCTGGTGGTTCCGCAACTCGGGCAGGCGTGACACGAACCCGCCCGCACCATCTGGACCCCACACTGCATGCACATCGGGGCATCACTCGGGCGAGCCCCCTTGGGCTGCAACGTGAACCCGTCCGTCGGTCGGTTCACCTGAGCGGCGAGCTGACTGGCGGACTCGATGCTGGGTGGATCAGGTTCGATGTCTGTTCCCGACACCGTCTCGACCACGGTCTCCTCAACGCCGGGCAGCGTCGGCTGGAGACGCTCAGAAGTGGAGAAGATGTTCAGCTCGGCCCGCTCCTCGGGGGTGAGGTACATGATGGCGAGCTTGCGGAACAGGTAGTCCATCAGCGAGTTGGCGATCCTGATGTCGGGATCGTCGGTCATGCCGGCCGGTTCGAAGCGCATGCCAATGAAGGCATCCACGAAACTGCGGAGCGGCACGCCGTACTGCAGGCCGTGACTGATCGAGATGGCGAAGGCATCGAAGATGCCGGCGAGGGTCGAGCCCTGCTTGGAAACCCGCACGAAGATCTCGCCGGGTCGACCGTCCTCGTACTCGCCAACGGTCACGAAGCCCTTGCAATCCGCCACCCGGAACTCAAAGGTCCGTGAGGTCCGGTTGCGAGGAAGACGCTGCCGAACCGGCTCGTAGATCACCTTCTCGATGATCTGGGTGACCGCTTCGGTGGCCGCCGCCGCAGCCGTGTCGTCCTCGGCCCCTTCCTTTTTGGCCGTAGCGAGAGGCTGGGCGACCTTGCAGTTGTCGCGGTACACGGCCACGGCCTTGACGCCCATGCGCCAGGCATCGATGTGGAGTTGCTCGATCTCCTCGACCGTGGCTTCCTCGGGGAGGTTCACCGTCTTGGAGATGGCGCCCGAGAGGAACGGCTGGGTGGCCGCCATCATCCGCACGTGACCCGAATAGTGGATGG
Source organism: Acidimicrobiales bacterium (assembly GCA_023261915.1). Lineage (GTDB taxonomy): Bacteria > Actinomycetota > Acidimicrobiia > Acidimicrobiales > Acidimicrobilacustridaceae > M30B73. The sequence continues at coordinate 6,989 of JALRFT010000102.1, forward strand.
TGTTGTCCCCCATGGAACAGGCGAACACCGGCACGTGCCCGGCGGCGAGATGCGGGGCACCGAGGATGGTCTTGTTCTCATCGATGTAGGCGATGATCTCGGCCACCTGGGTCTCGTCATACCCAAGCCGCTGTAGAGCGCGGGGCACGGTCTGGTTGACGATGGTCATGGTGCCGCCACCCACGAGCTTCTTGAGCTTGCACAGCCCGAGGTCGGGCTCGATGCCGGTGGTGTCGCAGTCCATCATCAGACCGATGGTTCCGGTCGGGGCGAGCACGCTGGCCTGCGAGTTGCGCACGCCATAGTTGGCCGCAATGTCGCACGCCTCATCCCACGAGCGCTGGGCTGCGCCGAGGAGTTCGGAGGGTACGAGTTCCTCGTCGATCTCCGCTGCCGCCTCGCGGTGCATGTTGAGCACCCGCAGCATTGGCTCTTCATTCTCGCTGTAGCCAGCGAACGGACCCATCCGCGATGCGGTACGGGCCGACGTGGCGTAGGCGTGACCGGTCATCAGCGCCGTGATGGCCGCCGCCCACGCCCGACCCTCGTCGGAGTCGTAGGGAAGGCCGAGGGCCATGAGCATGGCGCCGAGGTTGGCATAGCCGAGTCCGAGCTGACGGAACCGGCGGGAGTTCTCACCAATGGGTTCGGTTGGGTAGTCGGCGTTGCCCACGAGAATTTCCTGGGCGGTGAAGATCACGGAGACGGCGTGGCGGAAAGCCTCGACGTCGAACGTCCCGTCGTGATCGAGGAACTTGAGCAGGTTCAGGCTGGCAAGGTTGCACGCCGAGTTGTCGATGTGCATGTACTCGCTGCAAGGGTTGGACCCGTTGATGCGCGAGGTGTTCGCCGCCGTGTGCCACCGGTTGATGGTGGTGTCGAACTGCATCCCGGGGTCGGCGCACTCCCAGGTGGCCTGGGCAAACTGGCGCATGAGGTCACGAGCCCGGATGGTCTTGACGATGCTCTTGAGCGAGTCCATCGACTTCTCGCCGTCAGCCACGGCGGTGAGCTCGGGCCAGAAGAGGAAGAGGCCGTCGTCAGGCTGGTCCGCACCGGTCTTCTCAGCAATCGCACGCGCTGCCCACCGCATCGGCAGCGACACCTTGAGGTCGATGTAGTAGTTGTGGTCGTCCTGCCACCAGGGGAAGTTAGCCGCCTGGCAGGAGGCGACACCGGCATCGAAGGCCGTCTGCTCCTCGGCGGTGAGCTTCGACCGGGCCTCGTCGATTGCCGTCTCGCGCTCCTCGATCGCCGCGGCCAGGGCCTTCTCGAAATCGTGCTCCTCCTCCTTGGCGATGAAGGACTGGATGGTGCCGAGGGCCGGCGTCGGATCCTCGATCCAGCTCGGCAGCGCCACGTCGCACGAGCCCTCGGTGCGGTAGCCGTAGACCTGGAGGAAGTCGCGGAACTGAGTCATCCAACACCTTTGGTGATGCCTACGCTAAAGCTCGAGATGCGTTCGGTCCCGGTGCGGTATTTA
>JALRFT010000128.1 GCA_023261915.1 Acidimicrobiales bacterium
CAGTATGGAGCATTGTCATGATTACTTGATGCATCCATTCTAGTATTGCATTTGCTTGTGAGTTCTTGATGCTGGTTGGCTTACGCTTGATACTGTATAAATCACATAGGGTTTCGAAATTGAGCTTGAACTCGCTTCCATTGTCATAGATAATCCTTTGACATTGTTGGTAACGACGAAACCAGATCTTATTAACTACAGAGTTAACTTGTGCTGATGATTTATCAAAATAAGCTTCTTTAGCGGGCTTACGTGTGTTAGTACCCTTACTGCCCTTTTTACCCATGGGAATAGCTGAATTGTATTCAGTTACCGGTGGTTCCGCACGAGGTGACCGCATCACCGAGGTCGGTGCCGTCCGGGTACGGGGCGGGGAATGCCTCGGAACCCTACAGACCTTCATCAACCCGGGCTGCGCTATCCCCCCATCGATCACCGTTCTCACCGGCATCACCGAGGCCATGGTGTTGCCCGCTCCCCGCATCGAGACCGTGCTCCCGAGTCTCCTCGAGTTCATTGGGGATGCTGTCATCGTCGGTCACAACGTGCGTTTCGATATCGGTTTCCTCGACGCTGCACTCGAGCGTTCCGGCCGGGAGCGCCTCTCGAATCGCCGGGTGGATACGTGTGGGCTGGCCCGCCGGTTGGTGCGTGACGAGGTTCCCAATTGCAAGCTGGGAACGTTGGCGTCGCGTTTCTGTCTGGCTCACCAGCCCTCACACCGTGCGCTCGACGATGCGCTCGCCACTGCCGATCTTTTGCACGTACTGCTCGAGCGGGCCGCCGGCCTCGGTGTGACCGGTCTCGATGACCTGCTGGCCCTGCCCACCATGGCCGGACATGCCCAGGCCGCCAAACTCTCGCTCACCTCGAATCTTCCGCGAGGAGCAGGGGTCTACCTGTTCGGCAACGGGCGCGGGGACGTGCTCTATGTGGGCAAGGCCACCAACCTTCGGTCACGGGTCCGGTCCTATTTCTCCGGCGACGAACGCCGCAAGGTCGGAGCCCTTCTGCGCCAGACGGGGGCCATTGACCACATCCGCTGTGTCCACCCACTGGAGGCCGAGGTACGCGAGGTTCGACTCATCCAGGCCCTCACCCCCCGTTACAACCGCCATGCTGCCGACCCGAGTCGCTACCGATATGTCCAATTCAGCCCAACCCCGAGCGGCCTTCGGGCCACGGTCACCCGAACCGTGAACCCTGAAGCGGGTGACCACCTCGGCCCGCTCTCGTCAGCATCGGCGGCTCGTCGGGTCATCGAGGCCATCGCCGTTGCCGTACCGACGGTCATCCCCCCCTCCCGGCGCAAATCCGCACTCGAGCTCCCTACGGGAAACCTCATCGGACCCACACTCGACGAGAGCATCGTCCACGATGCCCTCCATCGCTCCCCCGTTGCCCTGCTTGCCCACCTCGAGTGGTGCATGACCCGCCTCGCCGAAACTGAGCGGTTCGAAGAGGCGGCCCTCATGCGCGATCGGGCGGCAACGCTCGCAGCCGCGCTTGACGAACACCACCGTCTCGGGTGGTTGGTCAACAGCGGGCGGCTGGTCGTCGATGTACCCGCCTACGGCGGCGTCGAACTCGACAACGGAGTGCTGCGCTCCGCCTGGGGACCCAACGGACAGGTCGTGATGGTTGACACACCGTTTGCACCTGCCGCTGATGAGGAGCTGGCACCGATGCTCAGCACCTCGACAGATGGCCACCCGGTCGCGGTTCCCCGGTGGCTCCTCGACGAGTTGCGAGCCGTCTCGCGGTGGCTGAACCGTCACGCCGGCACCTTGCGTGTCCTCGAGGGGTCCTCGGGCCCCACGAGCCTGTGGCCCCGGCCACCCGGGTTCCGCTCCGGTGGCCCGCAACCCACGAGGCGCGTGCTCGCCGCCTGAGCGGGGACGCTAAGTTCACCGGTGTGGCCGAGTTCGCTGTGACATTCCTGTGGGTGGCCCTGCTGTGGTGCGGGCTAGTCGCCGCCGGCACTTGGTTCGCCGTGCGCTCTCTGCGCCGCACAAATCGCGCCGTCCCAGGCTCACCAACCCGTGCTCCCGTGACTTGGCTCGTCTCACCGTCACGACCCGCACGCATGCACCGCCAACTGAGAAACCTCGGTGTCTGGGTGACCAGCCATCCCCCCGCTGCGGGTGACACCACCTGGACCCAGTTGCTCGAAGAGGTAGTGAGGACCGATGCCCGCCTCGTCGTCGCTTCCCGAGCCAACCCCCGCATCCGCACCGCCGAACTCGACACCGTGGCCGTCACCATCAATCGACTCGAAGATCTCGCCGTACGGCTTCGGAACCTCGAACAGCCCCCAACCGTCCCCGACCCAACCGGGTCACCGACCGATGGCCTCACCTTGCTCGAACGACGGATCGAGCATCTCGAAGAGGCCCACGCCGACCTTGAGGATCTCGAGCGGCGCATGACCGACTCATTCCCGGCGACGACTGACAATCCCCGCCTCGATGAGCGTTCAGGAACCCAGCCGTGAGCGGGGCCCCGGCGAGGTGACGGAGTCCGGGCCGAGGCGGAAGTTCGATCGGACCAGTCGGATCGTGGCCATTGCAATCGTGGCCGCAATCATCATCCCGGTGTTGTGGATGGTGATCGCCTCGGCAATGAGTGGGCCCGATGCGTTTGATGAGAACCAACCGAGTGGCAGCCGCAACCGCCCATCGTTGCGAACCACGCTTCCGCCCCTTCGCAACACGACCACACTCTCTCCCTGAGAGACCTGGTCGCCAGCGCCCAGTCAGGAATCGAAGAGTGCAGCGAGCGCTGCCAGGCGACCGGCGGCAGCACCGTCGGTCAGAGACGCTCGGGCGAGAACCAGCCCATCGCCGAGCGTGTCGACGTGGTCAGCCACGACCAGTACCGCTGCCGCGTTGAGGGCAACAAGATCAGCAATGGGCCCCGGTTCACCGGCGAAGATACGGCGGGCGATGGCGGCATTGCGGTCGGGGTCGCCGCCCTGCACCGACACCTGATCCGCAGTGGGGATATCAAGCGACGAGGGGTCGAAGTCGTAGACGGTGACCTCGCCGTTGCGAAGCTCGTGGATACGGGTGCTGCCGGTCGTGACGATCTCGTCGGTCCCGTCATGGCCGCAGACCACCATGGCGCGGGGGGATCCCCGGCGGGCAAGCACGTCAATCATCAGCGGGGCGAGGTCCGGGGTACCGACCCCGATGACCGATCGGGTGACTCCGCCGGGATGGGCGAGAGGGCCAAGCACGTTGAAAACCGTGGGGATGCCGAGGGCCGTTCGGACCGGGGCCGCATGCCGCATGGCCGGATGGAACACCCGAGCGAAGGCGAAGCCGATCCCCACTTCGTCGACACAGCGGCGAACACCCTCGGCATCGAGTTCCACCGGGAGGCCGAGCGCATCGAGAAGGTCGAACGAGCCACTGGTCGATGAGGCCTTGCGATTGCCGTGCTTGCACACGACCGCTCCAGCGCCGGCCGCAACGAAGGCGGCCATGGTCGAGACGTTGAGGGCGGCGTTCCGACGGCTCGCCGAACCACCGGTACCCACAATGTCGGTCGTCGCACCCGGGTCGGTGAGGGGCAGGGGGACCGACGCCCCGAGCATGGCGTCGACCATGGCCTCGAGTTCGACCGGACTCGGTCCCTTGGCCGCAAGGCCAACCAGCAGTGCTGCGAGACGAGCGTCACCGGCTTCCCCAGCCAGCACGTCGCCAAGAGCGAAGCGGGCCTGTTCGGCGTCAAGGTCCTCCGCCGCCACGAGGCGGGCGATCAGTACTGGCCAACCCCCCGGCGCCTCACGGGTGCCCGAGTTGTCGGCACCGGCGCTCATGCCGATCGCCGCCGCTGGCGGATGATGCGACGCCGCTCCCGCTCCGTGCACCCGCCCCAGATGCCGTCTTTCTCCCGGTAGGTCAGTGCGTACTCCAGGCAGGCTTCGCGCACGACACATTCAGCACACACTGCCTTTGCTGGCAGGGCGTCCTCGTCAATGTCGGGGTCCGGGAAGAAGATCGGTGCGTCGAGGCCCTTGCAGGCGGCCTTCGTTCGCCACGGCTGGTTCATCGGGCGGGTTCGTTCTCGTGGTCTCGTCGATGGCCTTTCCGGCGGCGAGAGAGCGAGCCCCCTTGCCGCGGATCGACCACCATCTGGTGGATTGCCGAGTATCGCCTCTGCAGTCCGGCAATGTCCAAATGGGCAGGTCAGCGACTTCTACCGGCCAGAGGGGGTCGGAACGGTACCCTTCGCCCATGACCGGTGATGCCTCCCTCTCAACCGGCCACCGCCACCTCACCGCCCTCGAACCCGGTGTGTTCGGCCCTTCGGCCATGAGCGAGGCAGTCGCCTTCTTCACTACCAACGGGTGGGTGATGCTGCGGGGGCTCGTCACCGACGTCGACGTGACAGCGATGACCGACGAATGTGTGACCGCCCAGCGCCAGCTTGTCGCCGGGCAACTGCCCGATCGCTTCGGGACGACCATCCTCGCCGACGATCCCGACGGTTCGCGCTCGGCCCAGTTCGCCAACTACGTCATCCACGTCGACGAGGTGTCCCCTGCCGTGCAGACCTTCATGGGCAACACCGTCCTGGGGTCATTCGTGGGCACGGTGCTCGGGCCGCAGTACTGGACGGATCTCGAACGCTTCGGGGTGGTGTTTCAGGACGCCCGGCCCGCAGCGTCAAGCAGTTACCGCCGCATCGGATGGCACACGGACTGGCAGAGCGGACCGAACCTCGACATCTGGCCGTCCGTGGCGTTCACCGTCCACCTCGATGCCACTTCACCAGACAACGGCTTCCTACGGGTCGTGCCCGGCAGTCACCGATGGGCGACCCCCGCACCGTTTCACAACGTCAACGGCGCCGTGGTGCCTGAGGGATCCCGTCCAGCCATGGGCCATGAGGCAAAGGCTCCGCCGTTCCCGATGCCACTGCGGTTCGAAAAGGTTCCCGGTGAGATTGCCATCTATGCCGAACGGGGCGATGTCCTTGTCCACGACGCCTACCTCTGGCATGCCGCGGCACGAGCCACTGGTGATGATTCGATACGGCGCCACGTACGCGGCAGCTTCTACGCCGGGACCCCCATGGGTGACGACGCCCGCTATGACGAGTTCGTGAAGAACGCGGCTCGCTAGATCGGCTGACTCAGGCCCGCAGGTCGGTCATCAGTTCGGCAACCGTGGCTTCACCGAGTGGGGTCTCATAGGTGTACCGCGGGTGAGTAACGGCCAGCACCACCGGACCGTTGGCGAACGCTTCCACCTCCGACGGCGTGAGTTCGAAGGTGATGTAGTGCACCGAGGCTGTGACTTCGTCGCTGGTCAGCTGCGCCTCGTGGGCCGCCTCGGGAATACAGGGCACGACCATCGGGTCGGCCGGATCGCCGATGTGGAGTTCGACTGACCGCTCGATCCCGAGCAACTCGGGGAGCCACAGTCGCAGGTCGCCCTCGCTGGTCAGCTCGAGGAACAACGTGGCGCACAGGTGGCCGGGCTCGGGGATGAGTGGGTTGTAGATATCGATCTCGGTCTGGATGCCCTTGTCGGTGAGGATCTTCTCGACCCGGGCCATCTCTTGGATCTGGAAGCGAACCGTGTCGCGGTTCTCGAACACGACACTGACGAACGGACCGACTTCGATGCGACGCTTCCGCTTCAGATCTTTGACGTGCTCACGGAACTCTTCCCGCTCACGCTCGTAGGCACGGGCGTCGGCGATGTCGTCAAGGACAAGCTTTCGGTTGGTCATCGTGGTCTCCTGTGCACGGCTTCGAGGGGCGACGCCGCTGTTGGGGGGATGGTGCTCAGGCTGTCTGGGTGGGTTGAGGGGCGCCGGGCTCCGCTGGGATGCCGTAGGCCCGGGCTAGGACCTGGAGCGGGTGCACGGCGGGCTTGCCCGTCTCCTGGAGGATGCCGCCGTTGGCGAGGCTGCAATCACCAGCGACGACTTCACTATCGGCATCGGTGATCATGGTGGCCATCTTGCGGGCGACCTTGCGGGAGATCTCGTAGTTCTGCTCCCGGTAGCCCCACGTGCCGTCAATGGCGGAGCACTCCGCCACGAGGGTGATCTTCGTGCCGGTGAGCTTCAGAAGATCGCGACTCTTCAGACCCACCTGTTGGGCCCGGAGGTGGCAGGGGGCGTGGTAGGTCACCGACTCGGGCACCTCACCGGTGAACTCGGTGTCAAGGGAGGTGTCCTCGCCCTTGTGGATCTTGTTCCACAGGTACTCCGCCGCGTCGTAGGTGTTGGCCGCCACCAGTTCGGCGTCGGGACCACCGACGTAGTCCACGTAGTCCTTCTTGATGGCGTAGCCACACGTGGGCTGGGGCACCACCACATCACGGCCAGCCCGCACCTCATCGGCGAGCACGGTGATGTTCTTGCGGGCCTGCTTGACGAAGTTGTCGACGTTGCCTGCATGCAGCCACGGCGCACCGCAGCACTCGAGTCCAGCCGGCAGCGAGCAGGAGACCCCGTTGCGCTCATAGACCTTGACCATGTCCTGGCCGACGCTTGGATCTTGGTACTCGACGAGACATGTCGGGAACAGCGCCACGTCACCTTGGGTGGCGCCGACCGTCGACGGTTCGGTTGAGCGTCGCTTGCGGAACCACGTCGAGAATCGCTGTCGGGCGTAGGGCGGCAGGAGTCGCTCTGAGGCAATGCCGACCGTCTTTTCCATCACCTTGCGGGTGAACGATCCCGGTGTACCGATGGCCTTGTTGGCGAGCGGAGCGATGGCGGTGTTCACCTTGCCGGCGAGGTCCGTGCTCGCCAGCGCCCGGTTCTGGATGCGGGCCTTGACGGGGATCTCCTTGTTGCGCACCCGGACCTGCTGGGCTCGCAGCATCAAGCGGGGAAAATCAAGATCCCATTCGTGTTGCCCGGGGATGTAGGGGCAGTTGATGTAACAGAGCTTGCACCCGAAGCACTCGTCCACCACGTGGTCCTGTTCGGCCGGGGTCATCTTCGACGAGTCCTGATCGTCGAAGCGATCCACGTAGTCGAACAGGGTCGGGAACGACGTGCAGTACTTCACGCAGAGCCGGCAGCCATGGCACAGGTCGAACACCCGATCCATCTCCTCACGGAGATCCTTCTCGTCGAAGTACTTCGGGTTGAACGGGTCGTAGGTGGTGGTCACGACATGCCTTTCACGAGCAATGGGGTGGAAACGGTTGTTGGCCGGAGGGCGCCAGCCCCGGGGTGAGCGGGGCTGGCGCCGTCGACACAACAGGTGACCATCGGTGAGCCACCACGAGGTGACTCGCCGTCGTGGTCAACTCAGCTGATGGACTCGAGGCCCTCAGTGAACCGGCCGGCGTGGCTCTTCTCGGCACGGGCGAGTGTCTCCAGCCACTCGGCGATGTCATCGAAGCCCTCGTCACGCGCCGTGCGGGCGAAGCCAGGGTACATCTCGGTGTACTCGTAGGTCTCGCCGAAGATGGCGGACTTCAGGTTGTCCTCGGTCGGCCCGACCGGCTGGTCGGTGACGGGGTCGCCCACCTGGGCGAGGAAGTCGAAGTGACCGAAGGCGTGACCGGTCTCGCCCTCTGCCACCGAGCGGAACAGCGCGGCAACGTCGGGGTAGCCCTCAACGTCGGCCTTCTGAGCGAAGTAGAGGTAGCGCCGGTTGGCCTGGCTCTCGCCGGCGAACGCTTCCTTGAGGTTCTCCTGGGTCTTGGTGCCCTGCAGGTTTGGCATGGTGGGTCTCCTGATGTGTTGGTTTGTGGTTGGTTGGGCTCCCCGCCGACCTCACGGTCGTGGGGATTCTCCCTCTGCGGCCATCGACGACGACCGGGTCGGTGAGATCTGGTTGGCAGAGTGCTGGCACCCGGGGCAGACGCCGCGGAAGACGATTTCGGTGGCGGCAAGGGTGTACCCGGCCGCCTGATCGTCGCTGAGGCGGAGGCCATCGAAAGACGCATGGACGTCGGTGACCTGACCGCACTCGGTGCAGACGAGGTGGTGATGGGGGGCGAGATTGGGGTCGAAGCGGGACGAGCCGGTGCCGAGATTGACGTGGTTCAACTCACCCATCTCAGCGAGATCATTGAGAGTTTGGTAGACGGTTCGCAGCGAGATGGTGGGCATCTGCGCGCTGACTGCGGCGTACACGGACTCAGCGGTGGGATGGGAGGTGTCGCCGGCGAGGGCGGCAAAGATGGCCTGTCGCTGCGGCGTGACCTTGAGGCCACGGGCACGGAAAGCCTCCGTGAGTTGGTCCGGGTTCTTCATCGAAAATGACCGTATCGCCACAATTGTTCATTAACAACCTGTGCAGACTGGTTATTCCCCGTCTGATCGACGTTGTGCGATCCGCCTCTCAAGCGCCGACCCTTTGGCAGCTAGACCCGCCTCCGTATTGGCCAACACCTGGCGCCAGGCGTCCCGCATCGGTCCATCGTCGAGCCGATCGATAAGCGACCGCTGATTCTCCAATGCAGTGCGGGGAACAGTCTCGGCACAGGCTCGAACCGCCTCCACGGTCAACGGTGCGTCGAACCTCTCCCCCAGCCGATCCCCCGCTCCCACAAGATCAAGGGTCGTCATCGTCAGGAGACACTTCGGACAAGCACCACAGTTCCCCTCACCATTCTTCGTAAAACAGACGTTGAGCCAGCGCATCGCCCAGTCATCGCCCGCCACCAGAGCTGTCTTGTCCACCCGGGTGCCAGTGACAGCGTGACGGTGCACGACAGCCGTCCTCGACGATGACCACAGATCCGTGGAGAGTTCATGGACCGAGTTCGGCGTCGGATCGCCAGCGGACACGGTGGAGGAAATGCGGACCTCGGCGAGTTGAGGGCTCAGCAACAGAGCAGAGGCTGCCAGTAACTGTCCATGAAAGATCAGCCATCCCGGGTTGGCGTCGAGCAACTGACGGGCGTTGGAAGTGACCCGGAGCAGGGGCACACCGATGCTCTCGGCTGCGGCTCGGGTTCCCGCAGTTGCGGCGACAAGTCCTTCGGACAGGTAGGGAGCATCCACCCAGTCGATGACGATGAAGTGTGTGATCTCGGATCGATCGGTCAGGAAGGTCGCCATGGAGTCGACCCCGCGCGAGAAGAACAACCCGGTGCCACGCCCCTGACGGCCACCGGCTGCTTGCTCTCCCGAGCCAGCTGCCGCACCACCAGCGACCACCTCACTGGCCTGGAGTTTCGGTGCCCGCAGATCGAAAAACCCGGCCTGAACCGCCATGGCCCGCTCAGCACCATCGAGGGCGGCGGCGTCAACAGATCCGTCAACGACCCCGTCGGTGCCACTGGCAGCGGCAAGGATGGCGAGGAGGGGAAGGAACGGTGTGGCGGAGTGGTCGAGGGGGCCGTCCCCATGGAGTCGCAACCGAAGTCGGAAGCCCTCTCCGGCCAGACCTCCGCTGACGAGTGCCGTGGAGGCCTGCACGCCGTCGGCGTATTCGGGTCGCACATCACTGAGCACCACCGCCGGCGCCGCCTGTCGGTTGCGGTTAGTCAACCACCGAGCCATCCGTCTCTCCCCCTTGGCTGCAGTGGCGAACCCTTCGAGCCGAAGAGTCCCCGAAGGTAGCATCGCCACATGAGCGCCCACCCCGATGGCACGAACGTGCCCACCACCCGGGTGTGCACAATCGCCGCCACCAACTACCTGCCTCAGGTGCGAATTCTCGCCGCCTCCCTCGCCGCTTCAGGCCACCCGGAGCCGCTCCAGGTGTTCTTCATCGATGATCCTGACGGCGACACGGTCACCCCGGACGCCACGTTTGCAATCGTGACCCTTGACCGGGTGGCCATCGACCCGGCGTGGTTTGCCCGTATGACCGTGTACTACGACGTCACCGAGCTGGCCACGTCGGTGAAACCATCGGTGCTCGCCGGACTCGCCGAGTCCGACGTCGATGTTGTGGTCTACCTCGACCCCGACACCGAGGTATTCGCCAGCCTCGACGACCTGTGGGCGACCTGCGCGACCGAGGACGCCGTACTCCTCACCCCCCACGCCCTCACCCCCTACCCCCGTGACGGCAAGGGAGTCGACGAGCGAATGCTGCGTCTCTCCGGCTCGTTCAACCTTGGCTTCATCGCCATACCCAACAGCGATGAGGGAAGGCGCATGCTGGCGTGGTGGGCTGAGCGACTCCGTTTCGACGCCATCATCGACCACAGCGAAGGCCTGTTCACCGACCAGCGACCGATCGACTGGGTGCCGTCGCTGTTCCGCACCCGGGTGGTGGCCGACCCCGGCGTCAACGTCGCCTACTGGAATCTCCACGAAAGGCCCGTCAGCCAAAAGGACGGTGTCTGGATGGCGGGCGAGGCCCCGCTACGCCTCTTCCACTACAGCGCCTTTGATCCGCAGCGTCCTCACCTCGTCAGCCGCCATCAGGGCCATCACCCCCGGGTGTTGCGCAGCGAGAATCCCGACCTCGGTGTCCTGTTGGATCGCTACGCCGAGTCACTCACCGAACGATCCTCGGGTGTGACAACGCCTTATCGATGGGGCCAGTTGCCCAACGGTGTGCGCCTTCCGTCATGGCTGCGCCGTCGCTACCGCACCGAAACCATGGCCGTCGTGCTCGGCCACCCCACACACTTCCCTCTTCCACCCGGACCAACGGGGCCCGACTGGGTGACCAGGTTCATCGACTGGCTCTGTGAGCCGGTCCACCCCACAGTGCTTCCCCGCTATGTCGAAGCCCTCCTCGAGCATCGCATCGACCTCCGTGCCGTCCTCGACGGCCTCGACCCCCCCGTTGCCGGGCGAAAGTTGCGCCACTGGCTGGCGACTTCGGGCATCGAACAAGAAGGGCTGACCCCGTCGCTGGCCCTGCGACTCGGCGCACTCGTGGAGGACTGGTCCGCCGCCATGGCCGCCGCTGCGGCCCATGGCACCCCCTCAGCACCACCTCCGCCTGAGGTCGAGGTCGTGAACGTGGTCGGCTTCAGCGGAGCGGCCAACGGACTCGCCAGCGGAGCGCGCCTCATCACCTCGCTACTCGATCGGGCCGGGATCGGGAATCGATCGATTCCTGTCGATCACCCGAACCGCATGACCCAGGTCGACTCCCCCAGCAACATCGATCTGATCACCCCCGGCGAACCGCTCCCGCCAGCTGACATCACGGTGGCTTCCATTAACGCCGAGACCTTGGCGTGGTCGAGTCCTCCCGTGCGCCACCGGTTACTCGGCGATGGCTACCGGGTCGGGTACTGGTGGTGGGAAGTCGATGTCCTGCCGCCGCTCGACGCCCACCATCTGCACATGGTCGATGAAATCTGGGTGGGGTCGAGTTTCGTCGCCCACCTGTTCCGCACCCTCACCGATCTCCCGGTCCACCAGATCCCGCTACCCCCACGCATGCCCAACCCCACCAGCATCGACCTCGAAACGTTCGGCGTCCCTGCGGGGGCAACGGTGTTCTCCTTCGTGTTCGACTACTCGAGCGTGATCGGCCGCAAGAACCCACAGGGTCTGATCGAGGCATGGCGCGCAGCGTTTGCCCCCGGTGACGGATGCGTCCTCGTGTTGAAGTCGATGAACGCAGCCAGTCACCCGACGGACGCCGAGGCCGTGCGTCTGGCTGCTCGTGGTCGCTGCGACATCGTGATCATTGAGGAGCGTCTCGACGAGGGAGCGCTCGACGCTCTCGTCGCCCGCTCGGATGCCTACGTCTCCTTGCACCGAGCAGAGGGACTCGGGCTGACCATGCTCGACGCCTGCCTGCTCGGGGTGCCGGTGGTGGCGAGTGCCATCGGGGGGTGCATGGACTTCCTCGCTGCTGACAGTTCCTGGCTGGTTCCCACCACTCCCGCTCCGGTGGGGCCCGGAAACGATCCCTACCCGGCGTTGGCCACGTGGGCCGAGCCCGACCTCGGGGTGGCCGTTGAGTACCTCCGCCAGATCGCTGCCGACCCACTCGCCGCCCGGGCCCGCGCCCAGAGCGCTCGCCAGCGGGCGGTCGACACCTACGATGCGGACATGTGCTCCGCCATCGTGTCCGCACGCGTCGCCGCCATCCGCAGCAAACTCGCACTCCGCCGATCCGGGCACCTCGAGGTCACACCGTGAGCCGGGCAAGAAACGTTCGCCGTGCCGCCCAGCGGGTGATCGGCACCCCCGACGCCTCCGAACTGGCAGCAATACTCGAAGGATTTCAGCGCTCGCTTGATGGTCTGCTCGCCCGCATCACCCAGCTCGAGACGTCGGTC
>JALRFT010000153.1 GCA_023261915.1 Acidimicrobiales bacterium
GCGGTTTCTCCTCCGGCGGGGAAGGCGAATACCTCGCCATGGTCGTCGCTACCGAAGAGTTGGCCAAGGCCTCGCTGTGTGTCGGCGGCTCACTCATCACCCGCCCGGAAATCCTGACCCGGGCGCTCGTTGCCGGCGGCACCGAAGAACAACGGGCCTCGTGGCTCCCGCGGATCGCCGCCGCCGAGGTCCTCGGTGCGGTGGCGGTGACGGAGCCGGATTACGGCTCTGACGTCGCCGGCGTGAAGGTGACCGCCACCCTCACCGACGACGGCTCGGGGTACCTCATCAACGGCGTGAAGACCTGGTGCACCTTCGGTGCTCGGGCCAACACACTCCTGCTACTGGCTCGTACCGACCCTGACAAGACCGCCGGTCACCGTGGCCTCAGCCTCTTCCTCGTTCCCAAGCCCACGTCCGACGGCCACGGATTCGAACACGTGCAGGAAGCCGGTGACGGCGTTCCCGGCGGTGGGAAGATCGAAGGCCGAGCCATCGACACCATCGGGTATCGAGGCATGCACTCCTACGAGATCGCTCTCGACAACTGGTACGTGCCAGCTGAGAACCTCATTGGTGGTGAAGGCGGGCTCGGCAAGGGCTTCTACTATCAAATGGCCGGATTTGAGAATGGCCGCCTGCAGACGGCGGCGCGGGCTGTGGGCATCATGCAGGCCGCCTACGAGGACGCCCGGCAGTACGCCCTCGATCGCGTGGTGTTCGGTCATCCGATCTCGGATTACCAACTGACCCAGGCCAAGTTGGGCCGGATGGTGGTCATGACCCAGGCCGCCCGTCAGTTCTCCTACAAGGTCGCCGCCCTCATGGGAGCAGGCCAAGGACAGCTCGAGGCATCCATGGTGAAGGCCTACGTGTGCAAGGCCGCTGAGTGGGTGACCCGGGAAGCCATGCAGATTCATGGCGGGTTCGGTTACGCCGAGGAGTACTCAGTCAGCCGCTACTTCGTCGACGCCCGAGTGCTCTCGATCTTCGAAGGGGCCGACGAGACCCTGTGTCTCAAGGTCATCGCCCGCAAGATGGTCGAGCAGGCCAAGGAAAACGCCTGAGTCTGAGCCTCTGACACCTCACCCGATGATGCTCACGGCGCGTGACGCCACGAGCACGATGGTGATCACGGCGACAACGGACTGGAAACCCATGATGGCTTTGGCGCGAACCGTCATCGGCATGGCGTCGGTCGGGCTGAAGGCGATGGCATTGGTCAACCCGATGTAGAGGTAATCGGGAAACGTGGCGTACCAGTTCGGTGGGGAGAGACCAGGTCCGGTCATCTGAGGAAACAGGAAGTCGCGGCCACCGGGATCGTCCTCGGAGCGTTCCGCACGTCGGGCCGCCCGGGCCTCGGGGCCACCACCGTCGAGTTCCCAGTAGGTAAGACCGAACACGATCACATTGGTCAACAACAAGATGATTGAGGCCCGGATGAGATCCCGGCCACTCCCGATCTCCCCGGTGAGGATCTGATGGGCCAGCAGCGCCACTGCGCTGAGATGGGTGATGGCGAGCAGTCCGAGCACAATGAGGGACACCGAACGCGTCCACCGCGCCACACCTGGGTGTCGGCGGGGGGCGGAGACGAGCACCGGTATCAACAGCAGTGCGGACAGGCCAGGCAACAACCAGACAGGCACGGCGGTGAGCCGATTGGGCAGCGTGATGTTGGCGACCAACATGACCACCACGGCCATCGTGGCCGGCCAGCGAGATTCACCACGAGGAGTTTCCATAACTGGTCTCCCACTCAGTCCAGGTGGCGATGAAGGAAAGTGAGCGTCTCGACCCACGCCGCCTCAGCGGCCTCGGCGTGGAACACCTCGGGTCGGGCATCGTTGAAAAAGGCGTGGTCGGTTCCAGGATGCACGTGCATGGTCACGTCCTTCCCGGCAGCGACGAGACGGGCACGGAGATCCTCGACCTTGTCGGGCGGGAAGAACGAGTCGTTGGCGGCGAAATGGCCGAGGACCGACGCCGACAGTGCCGACCAGTCCGGTTCGGCGTCGGGCCAGGGGATCACTCCGTAGAACGGCACGCAGGCGACCACGGCGTCAGGGCGCTGACAGGCCAACATCATGGCCAGCCCACCCCCCATGCAGAACCCGATCACGCCGACCCCCGCCGAGGTGACGGCGTCGAGCGACCGCAGATGATTAACCGCACCACTCATCTGTTCAGTAGCCGCCCCGAGATTCAGGGTCATCATCAGCTTGCCCGCCTCATCCGGTTCAGTCGTCTGCGTGCCGCCGTAGAGGTCGGGAGCGAGCGCCACGAAGCCCTCGGTCGCGAGGCGGTCACAGACCTCGGTGATGTGAGGCACCAGACCCCACCACTCCTGGATCACGATGATCCCCGGGCCGGCTCCGCTGACGGGCACAGCAAGATATCCCGAGCCTCCACGGCCGTCGTGTTCCCATGTCACCGATCCCATCTCAACCGGCCTTGCGGTGATCCCATGAGACCACCTTGTCGACATTGATGCGGATCGCCACTCGCTTGTTGGCCAACGCCTCCGCTGCGCCGTCGAGGGCCGCAGGGTCATCGATGCCGTAGTACCGCTGCACCACCGACCTCGCCGCCTCCATGAGTCGGTCCCGGTCCTCGATGATCTCGGCCGTGCCGACCAGCTCGACCCCTCGCAACTCGTCGTAGTCGTCGCCGTCTTCAACGAGTGCGGTGATGTTCGGATTCCTCCGCAAGTTCAGAACCTTCTGGGACTTGGCGTAGGTCTCAAACGCTGGTGCCCCATCGAGGAACCCGTACCACATGGCCACCAGGTGGATGGAGCCGTCTGGAGCGTGGGTGGCGATGTTCATGGTGTGCCGACCGTTGAGAAACTCGTCGACTTCGGCTGGTGTCATGCGGATCAGATCACGGCGAGAAGGCATGACCCGAGCCTAGGTCAACCCCCACCCGTCGTCGGGGGGTGCCGGGATCAGAACGCGGCGGCGCTGAAGAGTTCCGGAGCGACAGGACAATCGGGCTCGGACAACAGGTCCGCCACCGGTCCACGACGCCCACCGCGCACGACCTCGTCGACCAGCGAGACCGGCACGAGATCCCATGCCGCTTCCCATGGTCGCTCCACCGCCGTCTCCAGACGTTCGAGCGCAGCATCGAACATGGAGGCAGGGTGGCATCGCCCGAACGGGACGGACAACACCACACCGACCCCGAGAGCTCTGGCCGTGGCGGCGGCAGCGAGTGATCCGGGCACAGCAATGGCGGACTGCGGACCCACAACGTCGGCCTCGATGACAACAACAGCATCCTCGCCGGCTGATGCAGCACAGCGCACTGCAGCTCCGACACCCTCGGGCCCCACCAATTCGGCGGGAACGTCGGCACGCTCCAGCGCGTCGACGAGGTCCTCGCCTTCCCCCGTCGTGTCGACCACCATCACGCATACGTCTCCACGTCGGCCGAGGGCAGCAACGGCCACTTCCGGCCAGCCCACCACCACCATCAGCGCACCCACCGGGAGGCTGTCGGCGAGCGTGCGCGCTGTTGGGTCATCAGCAGCCTCACGCCCGGCTGCGATCAGCGAGTCGATGGGGTCCGACGCGGTAAGGGTCCGCGCTGCCACGGTGACCACTGCGCCACAGGACAGGTGGCGCCCCACCACTCGGCGACACGCAGTGACCAGACCCATCTGATCGGAGGCGAAGCCGCGCAGGGCGTGGACCGTCTCGGCAACGAGCGGACCCTGCGCCACTCCTGAGGCCCGGGCCACGAAGCGGAGTCGTTCAATTGGATGCACGCCCGAACGCTACCCGGAGGTGGTTGGGGGGCCCATGCGGAGGCGGCTAGATTTCCATCTGTGCCGCCCGGAACGATCAGTGAAGTGACCGTGAAGTCCCTCCATCGGGACGAGGAACGCACCCTCGCCGAGTGGACCACCATGTTCCAGTTGTTCGTGGTTGCCCTTGACCCCTACACCGTCGAGAGTGCCGCCGTCCTCCCCGTTGCCACCCGCCTGCTGCGCGAATACTCCGAGGCTGACTGCCGGGCCGGGTTCCTCATGGCCTGTGACGCCGATGATGCCCGGGCGTTCCTCGGGCCGCTCGCTGACGAATTGATGGTCTTCCTCGATCCCGATCGCAGCGCCATCAAGGCCCTCGGAATCGCCTCCCTGCCCGCCCTCATCCACGTCGATCAGTCCCCTGCCGTGGTGGGAATCGCCGAGGGATGGGATCCTGCTGCGTGGCGAATGATTTCCCTCGAGTTGTCCCGCGTGGCGGGATGGACGCCTCCGGGCCTCCCCTACGCCGACAGTCCGGCGCCCTTCCACGGCTCCCCTGTCGACGGCCCGTCGGTCCCGACCGGCTGACGACAGCAATGACTCCGTCCGGCCGCACCGATTCGTGGCCGACACAAGCCGCCGCCAAACCACCGCTGGTCCCGGCCTCTGGACCACCTCTCCTCGGCGACGAGCCCCAGCCAACCCGACCAGCCTCGCTGCCACCCAGCCGCCGACCCGCCGCTCTCATCGTCGGCGCCGCCTTGTTGGCCCTGGTCATCATTGCCGGGCTCGCAGTGGCAGTCATCACCCGACGAGACGGCGCAACAACCGACAACGGTCAGGCTTCACCACAAGCGCCCACCACACCACCGACGTATCCGGAAATCACCCCAGCTTCGCTGTCGGACACCATTGAGCGTCTCGCCCGGTTCGTCGAAGGGGAACGAACGCTTCAGTTCCGCAGCCCGGTCGACGTGGAACTGGTGACCCCCGAGGAGTTCACGGCCCGCACGGCAAATCGTCTCGCCCCCTCAGCCGAGCAGGTGGGGGTCATGGGTCGTGAACTCGCCGCCCTAGGACTCGCCACCACGGGCACCGACCTCCTCGGTGGTCTCAATACCATCGCCAACGAGCAGTCCGCCTACTACGACCCCGTCACAGGGATTCTCAGCGTCGCCGATGGCACCCTCGACCCCGCTCTCGAGCGGGCGTTGGTCCATGAGCTCACGGTTGCCCTTGATGACCAGTGGTTCGAACTCACCCGGCCCACCACCGTGCCCTTCGCCGACGATCCCGCCTATGGCCGGAGCGCCACCGTGGAGGGCAACGCCACCCGGGTGGATCGGGCGTGGGTTGAGTCACTCGATGACACCACCCGTCGCGAGGTCTACCGGCTGGAGGCAGCCCGGGCTGCGTCCATCGATCCGGCCGGCGCACCTTGGGTACTCACTGAGCTCGCCCGCTCCGCTCGGATCGATGGTGTGACCCTGATTGACACGGCACTCTCCCTCGGTGCTGAACAGGCAGTCGACGACGTCCTCGCCTCACCGCCGACGACCAGCTCGGAGGTCCTATGGCCCGAACGCTGGGTCGCCCAACCCGAGGTGGCCAAGGTGGAGGTACCCCCGACCGATGCCCCCACCGATGAGGTGTTCGCCACCGGTTCACTGGGGGAAATCTCCTTGCGCCTCGGCCTGTGGGAGGCAGCGGGCGGAGCAGAGGCAAGTGCGGCGGCACGAGGTTGGCGTGGTGATCGCCTCGTGGCATGGCGTAACGCCGAAGGCAACGACTGTGTCCGGGTGGACATCCGCACGTCGTCAGGGGAGGCGGGCGAGCGACTGCTCGTAGCGATGGAGCAGTGGGCGGCGATCCTGCCCGACGCGTCAGCAGAGCGGATCGGACCGGAGTCGGTGCGGTTCACCTCGTGCACCACGCCTGAAGCGGCGGCGGAGATCGAATCTCCCCTCTAGGGGCTCAGAGCCGGGAGATCACCCGGTTGGAGAAATCGGCGAGCGCATCCCCAACAGTGGCAGGGTCGAACGCCAGTGGTGGAACGGCGACCCGGTGCACCCCCACCTCAACAAGTTCGGCCACTGCTCCGAGCGGGTCATCCCCGAACACCGCCAGGGTTCCCGCCGTCACCTCGATGGCGTCAGGATCCCGTCCAGCTTCCTCGGCGGCAGTCCGCATGACGGCGATGAGTTCCCGCATCCGCTGAGGTGAACCGCGGCCGGGGAAGAAGCCGTCACCGAGACGCCCGGCCCGTCGGGCGGCGGCCTCGGTGTGCCCACCAATGATGATCGGCACTGCACCACTGACCGGCTTGGGAAGTGAGATGGCTCGGGTGAAGGACACGAACTCATCCTCGACCGTCGCCTGATCTTCGGACCACAGGGCCCGCATAGCTGCAATGTAGGAATCGAGTCGACGACCGCGGCCGGCGAAAGGCACTCCGAGTGCGTCGAACTCCTCTTCGAGCCAGCCGGCACCCACGCCGAGGAGCATGCGCCCACCGGAGAGCTTGTCGAGAGTGGCCACCTCTTTGGCCGTGATGGCGGGATGCCGCTGGGGGACAATGAGAATGCCGGTCCCCAGGCGGATCGTGGTGGTCACGGCAGCGGCGTAGGCCAACCACACCAGCGGGTCGGGGATGTCGACACGGTCGCCGCCGGGCATGCGGCCCGAGGGGTCATAGGGATAGGTCGACTGGTAGTCCGCAGGGACGAGGACATGCTCGACGGTCCACAGGGAGTCGAAGCCGGCCGCCTCCGCACCGGTGGCGATGGCCCGTGCCCCCTCACCCGTGGCGAAAGGTCCGGTGTTGGCGAAGATGATGCCGAATTCCATGGCGGCACCCTAGACCTCGGAGCAGCGAACGCCGGCGCTACCGTTGCGGGACTGCCCCCACGAACGCCCGGGTGGCGGAACTGGCAGACGCAGGGGGCTTAAACCCCCCGGGTGGCAACACCTTGTGGGTTCAAATCCCACCCCGGGCACCATTTGCCAGCGGAATCAGCCGCTGACTCCCTCAGGCCGCAGGACGACCCAGATGGAGGACTCTCGGTCGCTCACCCGAGGCGATCTCGGTCCCCGAAAACATTCCGGCGCCTTCGAGGGCAGCCCACAGACGTGCACGCATCGTGCCTGCTGCGAGTCCGGTGAGGTCATTGGCCGTGATGACACCGTCGACCATGTCGGCAACTACTGCCGGCCATGGACGGTTGCGGAGACGCACCGCCACAACAGCCCGCTCCCCTCTCCCCCGGATGGTTCGGTCCACTCCCTCGGATCGCGGCGGAGCGAGGAATGCTGGCGCATCGTGGCCCGCATGACGGGTGATCTCGGTGAGGACTCGGGCACAATCAGCGAAGCGAACAGCAGTGGATTCCATACGCTGCCGATCATGCCAGCGACCTGTGACAGCCCTTGGCCACCGACCGTGTCACTCACCCAACCCCGCTGCCGTCGGCCGTAGGGTGGAGGCCATGGAGGAACCCGACGGCGCCGGAAGCACCACGGGGCCAGTACTCAACCCGACCCAACAGGAGGTGTTGGACCACCTCGGGGCCAGCGCCGTGCAGCGCCCGACGTTCGATCCCGGTCTCGCCCGAAGTCTGCGGGCCTACCTCGACGACTCGGTAGCCGCCCTTATCGATGGTCCCGACGGCCTCGGTCTCACTGACGCCCAGCGCCGGGATCTCCCGCTCTACGTTTCCAAGCACGCCCTGATGACCGTTCATACGTGTGAGGGAATGCTCGTCGCCGAGAGCACCGTTCCATTTGCGTGGAACGTGCACATCGCCCGGGGGACCATTGTCCACAAGGCCATCGAACTCGGAATCGCCTGGGACGGCGATCCCATCCCTCGCATGCTCGTCGATGAGGCCATCGCCAGCCTGACCGAGTCGACGGACAGTATTGGAGATTGGCTCTATGGACTCGGCGAGCGGGAACGAGCCGAACTTCGGGCTGAGGCGGTCGAGTTGGTCACCGCCTTCAGCGAAGTGTTCCCACCTCTCGAAGCACGGTGGCGGCCCGTGACCGAGGCTCGGATGCGGGCCGAGCCGCATCACGGCGCCGTCGTGCTGTCGGGTCGACCTGACCTGACGCTGGGTCAGGCGAGAGGAAACGTGGCCGGCAAGGTACTCATCGACCTCAAGACCGGGGCCGTCCGCACTCACCACACCGACGACCTCCGTTTCTACGCCCTGCTCGAGACTCTCGCCCGGGGTACCCCGCCGCGTCTGGTGGCCACCGTCTACCTCGATTCGGGCACCATTCGTTCCGAACCGGTGACCGAGGATCTCCTCACGGCCGCCGTCCGCCGGACCATGGACGGCATCGCCCGCATCGCCGCCTTGCGGCTCGTGAAGGCCCCCGCCGAGCTCCGGGGCGGTCATTACTGCCGCTGGTGCCCGGCCCTTGAGAACTGCGCCACTGGCCGTCAGTTCATCAGCGACCTCGACAACCCTGATCGCTACGACCCTGACTGAACTCAGTCGCCCCGGGCGGGCTCCACCGGGTCGGCATGGGTGGCATTGAGGGAACTGAAACGGCCGGCGGTACTGAGTGCGGCGACGACACCGAGGAAGAGCAGCGAGGCGGCCGCGAGGGTGACTCGGGCACCTACTAGGGAGGCCAACGCCCCCTGCACGAGTGAACCAACGGGGATGGCAACCGTGAACACCGTGATGTAGAGCGCCAGCACCTTGCCGCGCTGAGCCTCCACCACCTGGAGCTGCAGTGTGGTGTTCAGCGTCGCCGCAACCGGCAGATAGGCGGCGCCCGCCACGACGAGCATCGCTAGGGCCATCGGATAGACCGGTGCCAGGGCGAATCCCAGGATGGCCACGCCGTGCACGACCATCCCGCCGCCTGCCAACAGACTCCGACGCAGGCTGGTTCCCGGGCCGGCCACGAGTGGTGCAGCCAGCACCGCACCGAGACCGAGCGCCGCGCCGAGAAGGCCGTAACGGAAACGGTCGACACCAAAGACATCTTCGGCGAACACGACGAGCAACGAGTTGACGGGGCTCGCCAGCAACCCCAGACCAGCGACCGCCAACACACACGTCGACAAGCCCCGATGTGCTCGCACGTAACCGATGCTTGAGACCAGTCCGGCGAAGATGCTCTGGCGCACAGCGTGGCGGACGAGCGGCGGAACAGTGATGAGCAGCAGCACGGCGAGCACCACGAGGTAGCTGATGGCGTTGAGCAGGAACGCCCACCCAATGCCAAGTTGGGCGAGGACGAGGCCGCCGAGGGCCGGGCCGAAGGCGCGGGCCGCGTTGAACTGCGTGGAGTTGAGGGTTACGGCGTTCAACAGCACGTCACGAGGCACGAGCTCACTGACGAAGGCCTGCCACGCCGGAATGTTCAGCCCGGTCACGACCCCTCCAATAGCCACGAGACCGAGGACCGGAGCGAGCGAGGCGTTTCCGGTGGACCACAACACCCACAGCGCCACCGCTACGAGCGCGGCGGCGGTCTGGGTCACGAGCAGGATTGAGCGGCGCTGGAAGCGGTCAGCGAGCGTGCCTCCCACGATGCTGAACAGCGCCAGGGGGAACAGACTCGTGAAGGCCGTGACCCCAACCCAGGCGGCCGACCCGGTGAGCTGGAACACGAGGAACGGCACCGTCACGTTCTGCACCCAGGTCCCGGTGTTGGAAAACAGCGCCCCGAACCAAAACAGTGCGAAGTTGCGATGGCGAAAGGCCACGAGTGCACGGCCGAACCCGGGGCGGGCCGCAGCAGCAGTCACAATCGGCAACCTAACCCGCCGAGGCCCCTCCTCCCGACCTGACCCGCGTCCCGACCGGGTCGTGGCCGGCGGATCTCGGGTACGTTTTCCCCATGCCGATCGCCATTACCGAAGACCACCGCGCCCTCGCCGACACCGCTGCCGACTTCCTGGCCGCCCGAAACCCGCAGGCCGCCTCCCGTGCCCTGCTCGAAGCCGCCGAGGAACCACTCCCCGCCCTCTGGGGCGAACTCGCCGAGCTCGGCTGGCTCGGCCTCCACGTCCCCGAAGAATTCGGCGGGTCGGGTTACGGACTCCCCGAGCTCGTGGTCGTGGTCGAGGCGTTGGGTCGTGCCATCGCGCCCGGGCCGTTCGTGTCCACGGTCATCGCCAGTGCGGTGATTGCGACGTGTGCCGATGAGGCGACCAAGACGGCGCTGCTTCCTGGCCTCGCCGATGGCACCCGCACGGCCGGAGTTGGCCTTGGTGGCACCGTGTCTGTCACTGGTGGCCGTGCCACCGGCGCCGCCGGCACCGTGCTGAGTGGCGGTCTCGCCAATCTCCTCGTTCTTCCCGCCGGTGACGACGTCGTGATCGTGGAAGTGGGTACCGGCGTCGATGTTTCCGTTCCGCCCAACCTCGATCCCACCCGACGCTCGGCCCGGGTCACCCTCGCCGACGCCAACGTGACGGTCCTGGCCGGGGCCCGACAGACGCTGACGAATCTGGCGCGGGTTGTTCTCGCCGCCGAAGCGGTCGGTATCGCCCATGAATGCACGGACCAGGCCGCTGCCTATGCCAAGGAGCGCGTGCAGTTCGGTCGTCCCATCGCCACCTATCAGGCGGTGAAGCACCACTGCGCCAACATGCTCGTCGCCGCCGAGATGGCTACGGCCGCGGTGTGGGACGCCGCACGGGCCAACGACACGGCCGACGATCAGGCCACCCTCACTGCGGCGGTGGCGGCCACCATGGCCGGGCCGGCCGCCGACCTGTGCGCCAACCTCAACATTCAGGTGCACGGGGGGATCGGGTTCACGTGGGAACACGATGCCCACATCTATCTCCGCCGCGCCACGACTCTGCTCGCCCTGCTCGACCCCGACGACGCAGCGGCCGAGGTGACGGCCCTGACCCGGGCGGGCGTCTCCCGGGAACGCAACATCGACCTGCCCCCCGAGGCCGAACCGATCCGTGAGGAGGTGCAGGCCTTCGTCTCGGGGGTCTCCGGTCTGAGCCCCGAGGAACAGCGGTCCCGTCTGATCGAGACCGGGTATGTCATGCCGCACTGGCCGACGCCGTGGGGACGGGGCGCCGGCGCCATCGAACAACTCGTCATTGAACAGGAGTTCTCCGCGGCTGGGGTCAAGCGTCCTTCCTACGGCATCACCGGGTGGGTGATCCTGACCCTCATTCAGCACGGTACTCCCGATCAGGTCGAACGCTGGGTGGCTCCGGCTCTGCGCCAGGACGTGGTGTGGTGCCAGCTGTTCAGCGAACCGGACGCTGGTTCGGACGCTGCCGGAGTCAAGACCAAGGCCACCCGCGTCGACGGGGGCTGGCTTCTCAACGGTCAGAAAGTCTGGACGAGCGGCGCCCACATCGCTGGTAAGGGTCTCGCCACCGTGCGGACCAACCCCGACGTGCCCAAGCATCAGGGCATCACCACGGTGGTCGTGGACATGGCCGCCGAGGGCATCGAGATTCGACCGCTACGCATGACCAACGGCATGTCGGAGTTCAACGAGGTGTTCTTCACCGACGTGTTCGTCCCCGATGACGACGTCGTCGGCCCCGTCGACGGTGGATGGACCGTGGCGCGGGCCACCCTCGGCAACGAGAGCGTCAGCATCGGTGGCGGTGACGGTGCCTTGTCGGTGCCCGGGGCGGCCCTCATCGGGCCCTTTGATGCCGCCCCCGACCGGCTCACCGGTGGGGCGGCCCGGCTCGGTCGGTACGTGGCCACCCACCAGTGCATGGGGGTGCTGAACCTCCGCAGCGCCAACCGGGCGGTGGCGGGCGGCGAACCGGGGCCTGAAGGCGCCATCACCAAGCTCGTGATCGCCAACCAGGGACACGAGGCGGCAGCAGTACTCACCGAACTCGCCGGAGGCGACGCCGCTTTCATGGACGGCGCCGGGGCGTTTTCCAACATGATCGTGTTGTTGCACCGGGCCATGTCCATTGCCGGTGGCACGTCGGAGATCAAACGGAACCAGATCGGTGAGCGGATTCTCGGCCTGCCCCGCGACCCGCTCATCTCCTAGGTCCCATGTCTGAACTGTGCAGCGTCGAGGCGGTCGATGACGGTGTGTCCGTAATGACCCTCAATGACCCCCAGCGCCGCAATGCCCTCAGTCTGGAGCTCACGGCCCAGATGACGGCGGCGCTCGACACCCTCGAGACCGACGGCACCACTCGGGCCCTCGTGGTCACCGGTGCCGGTCGGGCATTCTGTGCCGGAGCGGACCTCAGCCAGCTCGGCGCCTCCCGGGAACAGGGTCTGCGCTCCATCTACGAGGGGTTCCTGCGAGTCGCCACCTCCCCCCTGGTCACGATCGCGGCCGTGAACGGTGCAGCGGTGGGGGCCGGGATGAACCTGGCATTGGCCTGTGACGTGCGGGTCGCAGCGCGCTCCGCCCGGTTCGACACGCGATTCATGCAGCTCGGGATTGGCCCCGGGGGTGGCCACACCTGGTGGCTTCAACGTCTCACCGGGCCCCAGACCACTGCCGCCATGGTCCTGTGCTCCGAGATCCTCGACGCCGAGGACGCCCAACGGGTTGGTCTTGTGTGGTCAACCGTGGACGATGACGAGCTGCTGGTCGGCGCCCGACGCATCGCCTCCAACGCGGCGTCAGCGCCCGCCCAGCTTCTGCGACGCACCAAGGCCACGCTCGCCGCAACGGCGACGGGAAGTCATGCCGAGGCGCTCGAAACCGAACTGGTCACCCAGGTGTGGTCCATGGATCAGCCGGCCTTCGCCGAACGTCTCGCCGCCCTGCAATCCCAGATCCGACGCAGCGACTGACCGGGGTCAGTTCAGGGGCGAGGGTGACTCGGCACCGGCCGGATCAACAAGCCAGTCGGTGATCAGCCGGTCACCTCGGTCGGCCCACTCCTCGGCGGTGATGGCGTAGCGCACGTGGTCCTCCCACACCCCGTTGATCTCGAGGTAGCGCTCGGCGATCCCCTCACTGCGGATGCCCAGTTTCTCCACCACGCGGCGACTCCGGTCGTTGCGGGGAATGATGGCGATCTGCAGACGGTGCAGACGCAGTTCGCCGAACGCCCAGCGGGCGAGGGTGATGAGAGATTCGGGCATGTAGCCCCGACCGGCGTGACGATGGTCCATCCAGTAACCGACATAGGCGCTCTGAAAGGCACCCCGCTGTACCGAGGAGAGATTGATCTCCCCCACCAGTTGGTCGGCGACGAAGATGCCGAAGCCGAACGCCGTGCCCAGCTGAAACTCGCGTTCTCGGGCATCACAGCGCACACTGAACGACTGGGGATCCTCGATCACGTCGGGCTGGCCGGGGAGGCGGGCCGGTTCCCACGGTCCCAGCCAGTCCCGGTTGGCCCGGCGCACCTCGCGCCACATGAGGTAATCCGCCGATACGAGGGGACGCAGGGTGACGCGCCGGCCCGTCAACTGCAGGGGGGTCGAGGGGTGTCGCCGCCTCACTGACTCAACAACTCCTCGATGGCGGCGAGCAGCAAGGTGACGTTGCGCAACTGGGCGGTGTGCCCCATGAGACCAATGCGCCACACCTTGCCCGCCACCGGACCCAACCCGCCACCGATCTCGATGCCGTAGCGGTCCAACAGGAGACGGCGGCAGGCGGCCTCGTCAAGGCCGGCCGGCAACACCTCCGGCGGCACCACCACCGAGGTGAGTTGGGCAAGTCGGTGCCCTTCGGCGGCGAAGGGTTCAAAACCAAGTCGGGCGAGACCGGCCTGGAGCACTTCACCACACTCGGCGTGGCGGGCCCACGAGGCTTCGAGACCCTCGTCGAGCAGGACCCCAAGCCCGGCGTGCAGGCCGTAGACCATGGCGATCGGTGCGGTGTGGTGGTAAGCACGGGCACTGCCTGCGCTCACGTAATCAGCAATCATCGATAGATCCAGGTACCACGACTGAGGACGTTCCACGAAGCGGGAAATGGCCCGGTCGCTTACGGTGAACGGCGCCAGACCCGGGGGCACACCGAGACACTTCTGGGTTCCCGAGTAGGCGAGGTCCACGCCCCACGCGTCGATCTCGACGGGCATCCCACCGAGTGACGTCACACAGTCCACGATGAGCAACGCGTCACCTTTGCCGTGGGCGAGACAGCCGACATCGTTGCGCACCCCGGTTGAGGTTTCGGCGTGCACCACTGCGATCACGGCCGGCGACGGGTGGGCGGCGAGAACCTGCTCGGGATCGAGCGGTTGACCCCATGGTGCCTCGACGCGCACCACCTCCGCGCCGCATCGCCGGGCCACCTCACACATTCGCTCACCGAAGGCGCCGTTCACGCCGACGACCACGACATCCCCGGGCGCCACCACGTTGACGAAGGCCGCCTCCATACCCGCTGACCCGGTTCCCGACAGGGCGAACGTGAGGGGATTGCCGGTGCGCCACACGCTCCGCAACCGTTCGTTCGTCTCATCCATGAGGGCGAGGAACGCCGGGTCGAGGTGACCCATGAGCGGGCGGCCGAGGGCCTCGGTCACCTCCGGGTAGGGGTTCCCCGGCCCGGGGCCCATGAGGACACGATCCAACTGGCTCACCCGACCAACGCTAGTTGCGGGCGAGCAGAGACATAGCCAGCCCGTCCAGGATGTCCGCCTCGCTCACGAGACACTCGGCGAAACCGAGGGTCCGCATGGTCTGCACGAGGACGCACAGCCCGCCCACGATCACATCAGCGCGTTCGGGTTCAAGACCCGGATTGTGACGTCGGTCATTGAGCGATTCGGTGGCAAGGGTCCGGAACACGTCCTCGACCGCCGCCTTGGTCAACACGAAGTGGTGGATGGCGTCACGGTCGTAGGTGGCAAGACCGAGTTCCACAGCAGCCGTTGCACTCACGGTGCCCGCCAGGCCAACCAGGGTGCGAGCGTCGGTGGCCCCGGGGATCTCACGCATGACGTCATCAAGGTGCAACTGCACCACCGACAACGCAGCAGAGAGCTCTTCCGGACCGGGCGGGTCACCAGCGAGGAACCGCTCGGTCACCCGGACGCACCCGAGATCGACCGACAGGCTCCCGGCCACGTCGTACCCCTCAGCTGTCCGAGATCCGAGCACGAATTCCGTGGACCCGCCACCGATGTCCACCACGAGGAACGGCGCCCCCGACGGGTCAAGATCGGCGGTGGCCCCGGCGAAAGACAGGGCCGCCTCGTCGGTTCCGCTCAACAACTCGGGTCGGACGCCGAGGGCAGCTTCGGCGGCGTCGAAGAAGTCGTCCCGATTCCCGGCGTCACGGGCGGCCGAAGTGGCTACGGCCCGGACCGCAAATGTTGAGGTCTCCACACCAAACTGTTCGAACACGGCCCGGTACTCGCCCAGCACGGAGACCGTACGATCAATGGACGCCGGTGCGAGGCGACCGGCACCGTCGACCCCTGCTCCGAGGCGCGTGATGGTCATACGACGGTCAACCGTGTCGAACCCGTCGTCGGTTCGCCGGGCCACCAGCAACCGGGTCGAGTTCGTACCGCAATCGATGGCGGCGACCATCTCAGGAGTGCTGGACATGGCGCCACGCTAGGCGAGCGAGTCGCCGCCCTGGCCAGCGAGCTGGTCATCCACCCATGCCCCCACCGGATCGTCGCCGCCGGCGAGCCACCATGCGTAGTGGGCGTGGAGACACTTGACGCCCCGCCGGGTCCCACCCACACCCCCACTCGGTCGGGGCCCCGCAAAGTCCGCCGGCACGGCGGCATCCCGCTCGGCAGCCGCCCGGGCGTGAGCGGCAGCGAGCGCCGCAGGGTCGACCGCCTGCTCGGCTGAGCGCACCCCGCCGGCCGACTCGACCCGACCCACCCGTCGGTTCAAATCCTGATCCACCAACCAGTACCGAGTGGGCATGGGGGTGCCGTCGTCAAGCAACGGGGCGTTGCACAACACCACCGGCAAGCCACTGGTGGCATCACGGACCACAACAGAGAAATCGCCCTGCGGTGGACGACCCAACAGGGCCTCCACCGCAGAGCGATCAGTCTCGTTCGCCGGATCCACCGTCCTCACCAACTGCCGGGTGGCACCGGCAACGATGAAGGTGTCAGTGGACACCGGGATAGGCGCTCAGGACGCCGTAGTTGACGTGGGCTGTGAGGGGGTCTGGTACGCACAACCCTTGGAGAGGACCTCGGGCGGGTAGCCGGCGGACGCTGCGCCACAGATGTTCTTGAGATCCTTGGGGACCCACACACCGTTCTGCTCCTGAAGAATCACCGACTGCAGCGTGGCCGGATTGGTGCTGTCATCAGCAAGCCACGCCCAGGCGTAGCCGTCCTCGCAGCCAAAGCTGTCCATGAGATCAAACTTCGGATCGACCTCCGTCAGAGCGGCCGAGATGATCGCACCCCGGGTGCAGTCACCACCCACGCCACCAGCAGTGGTGGTGGTCGTCGAATTCTGCGCCGCCGTGGTGGTGGGAGCAGCCGTCGTGCTGGTCGACGCCGACTCACCGCTGCTGCATGCCGCAGCACCGAGGGTCAACATCGCCACCGCGGCGAGTAAAGCGAGGGGACGACGGGACATGCGGAACCTCCAAAAGCAATGGGATGACCGCTCTGCGGCAGGTCACCGCAGGCAAAAGAAAACTAGCAACCCGCCACCGGCGAACGGCGCACCCTCAGCCTTCGAGACGGCGGAATCCCCGCCAGGCGAACCAGCCCAGCAGAGCGATCATGATCACGAGCGCCCCCAACCCGGGGAGCACGGCGTCGAGAGAGACCTCCCCGACGAAGCCCGATCGGGCCATACCCAGCACGGCAGTGATGGGGTTTACCCGCGCCGCCCAGTAGAGCCACGTTCCTTCCATCTGGGAGAGCGGCACGAGCCCGACTGAGAGGAACATGGCGGTGAAGATACCGACCTGGATCAACCCGCCGGCCCGCTGGGTCCGGGCGCGGTAGACGACCCCCAACCCCCACAACCCAGATGACACAGCCACCCCCATGGCCGCCACCAGCAGCACGAGCAAAGCCAGCACACCACCGGGCACCGAGGCACCCGTGAGTAGCACGGCCGTCACCACAATGACCGTGGGCACGAAGGCCCGCAGAGCGCTGTAACCAAGCGCCCCGAGGATGAGGGCAACACGAGGTGACGGGGCGAGCAGCAACCGGTCGAAGAAACCGTTCTCAAGATCCCGTCCGGCGCCGAACGCCGAACCGAACCCGGCGAACGACGCACCTTGGAGAACCGAGAACGGTGCCACCCAGTTCAAGATGTTGTCCGTCGGGAACCCGGGCAACAACGTCACCGAGCTGAACGCCCCGCCGAAGGCAACGACGAAGAACAACGGCATCACGATCATGGGGATGAACGTGGCCGGAATTCGCACTGTGCCAATGAGCGACCGGCGCATCAACGCCAGAGCCACCGGAACCACGCCAGCCGACGACTCAGTCACTCTGGCCCGATCGGCAACAGCTGATGATGAGGTCGTGGTCATGGCATCCGTACCCGTCGACGCAGTTGGACAGCAGCGAAGCTCACGGTGACGAGAGCGAACGCCAAGGCGATACCAACGGCCCGGATGACGTCATCGAAGGCTAGGTCGGTGATGACAAGGTCGCGGGCGGCGTTCATCATCCAGCTCAGTGGGTTGCGCTCCGCCACCCACTGGAACCAGCCGGTCATCAGTGCGGTGGGGAAAAAAGCCGACGAGATGAAGAGCAGCACGAACACCAGCGGGAAGAAGTTCTGCACCGCCTCCTGAGATCCAGTACGCAGGCCGATACCTGCGGCGAACCCCCCAATGCTCACGGCCAACAGCACCGCCACGATC
>JALRFT010000180.1 GCA_023261915.1 Acidimicrobiales bacterium
GTAGGGGTGTTCGGTGCCGGTGGCCGCATGGGGTCCACGGTGTGCCGGGCCGTGGACGACGCCGAGGATCTGGAACTGGTGGCGGCAGTCGACCCTCAACACCATGGTCTTGATCTGCGGCAGGTGACCGGGTGCGATCGCAGCCTTGAGGTGGCGTCCACCGCCGATGCGTTCGTGCACGCCGAAGCTGAGGTCGTCGTCGACTTCACCGAGGTAACGGCCGCCCGTTCGAATCTGGCGTGGCTGGCCGAGCATGGGATCCACGCTGTGGTCGGCACCACCGGGTTCACCGACGAAGACATCGCAACGTTCCGTTCGGCGTTCACGTCCTCCAACTGCATCATCGCCCCCAATTTCGCCATCGGGGCAGTGTTGATGATGCGCTTTTCCGAGTTGGCGGCACCGTTTTTCGACACGGCCGAGATCATTGAGATGCACCACGAGTCAAAACTCGACGCTCCATCGGGCACGGCCATGCTCACCGCCGCCCGCATGGCAGAGGCGTCGGGGGAGTGGTTGGCGGACCCCACCACCAACGAGGTGGTGCTCGGTGCGCGTGGCGGTGCCGGTCCGGCCGGAATCCGGGTGCATGCGGTTCGAACCCGGGGGGCAGTCGCCCATCAGGAAGTGATCCTCGGTACGACAGGACAGTCGCTGACCATCCGCCACGACTCCTACGATCGATCCTCGTTCATGCCCGGCGTATTGCTTGCCGTGCGAGAGGTGGGATCCCGTCCGGGAGTCACCATCGGCCTCGACGCACTCCTGGGTCTTTGAACCGACCCTGATTTCGCTCAGTCGCCCGGGGTGGTGTCCTCGGGCGGACTGTCGAGTTCATGTTCGAGTCGGCGCAGTTGGTCGAGTTCGGTGTTGCCGCTGCGTAGTTGCCGGATGCCGACCACAGCGACGGCGATGATCGAGATTCCCAATAGCCACGGGCGGTAATCGGCGACCCAGGTGAGCACGGTGTCGATCTGCCCCGACAGCAGGTCGGCGAACCACATGATCAGCAGGAGCCGCGCAATGGTGCCAGTCACGTTCGCCACCCAGAACGTCGTGCGCCGCATGCCCGCCGCGCCGGCGAGGACACAGATCAGGTTGTTGGGGGCGATGAACACCACCACGGGAGCAGCCTTGGTGAACCACCGCTCAATCTCGCGCAGGGCTCCACCGGCCATGGCCGACCGCTTCTCCATCCACCGGATCCCGGCGTCGCCGTACCACCGACCGAGGGCAAAGAAGAACGGGTCGGGGGCGAGCAGGCGCAGACCGGCCACCACGAGGAACAAGGCCGGCGCCACGTAGTTCACGACCGCGATCTGGTTGCGCATGGCGGGACTGAGGGCGATGAGTAACAACGGGTTGGAGCTGCGCGACGGATCGGAGGGATCGGGCAGGAGAGCCGGAGCGAAGGCGTTGCCGATGTTGTTGGCCACGACGAGGGCGATGATGGGGACGACGACGGCGGTTAAGGCCAGGCGACTCGGCGGGCCGTCGGGACGACGGGGCTCGGTGTCGTCGGATCCCGCTTCGTCGGTGGGGCCGGCGCCGTCGCTCGTCACGCCGCTGATTGTGGCACGGCCCGTGGTGAACCGGTTCATTCCGCTGTGGGCCTACAGTGACCTCACCGGGCAACCGGAAGGGTCTCATCGGGCACGGCGTATTGAAGGAGCAGATGTGGCGACCTCCCAGTCCGCCGGGACGACTCCTGGCGTGGCGGTCGAGCGGGCGAGGGTGGCCGGAGTGGCCACGGCGCTCTGTCCGTCCGTGCCGCAGGCTGAGGTGCGTGATCTCGCCGGTGCGCTCTACCCACAGATTGTGGGCACCAGATACCTGTCGATGTTCGACAACGCCGGCATCGTCACCCGTCGTCTGGCCCGGCCGGTGGCCTGGTACGCCGAACCGCACTCCCAGACCGAACGGTTCGCCCTCGCCGTCGACATCGGTGCCGAGCGCGCCCACGCTGCGGCAGCCGGTGCGCTCGAGCGAGCCGGGGTGGATGCCGTCGCCGTCGACGCCGTCGTCGTGGCCTCATCGACCGTGGTGCGCACCCCGGGTCTCGATGTAGCCCTGGCCGCGTCGCTCGGACTTCGGTCTGACGTCCGGCGGGTCACCATCGGTTCGTTTGCCTCCCTTGGCGGAGCGGCGGCGCTTGCCCTTGGGTCGGATCTGGTGGCGGCCGGGTATGGCACCGTGCTCGTGGTGTCGTGCGAGATGAACTCGCTGATGTTCGCCCCCGGCGACGATTCCCCGGGCGCCTTGGCGTCGATGGCGTTGTTCTCCGATGGTGCGGCGGCCGTGGTGCTGACCCCACCGGGTGGACGTCGGGGATTGGGGATCGTTGGGACCCATGCGCAGCTCGTGTCGGACTCGCTCGGGGTGATGGGTTTTGATGTCAACGATGCCGGGTTGGCGTGGCGCCTGGCCCCCAACGTCCCCGAAGTGGCCTCGGCCCACGCTGCAGGGTCCGTTACTGACGCACTCGGGTCGGTCGGATGGAGTGCGGCCGACGTCGACCATCTACTCGTCCATCCGGGTGGAGTGCGGGTGCTCGACGCCGTAGCTGAGGCCATCGGGGTCGGCCGGGAGCGACTGGCGGTCTCACTCGAGGTGCTCTCGGACATGGGCAATGTGTCAGGTGCCACGGTGCTCGCCGTGTTGGACCGCCATCTCGCCGATGGCGTGCCGTCGGGTCGGACGTTGCTGACGGCCATGGGACCCGGATTCGGGTTTGAACACGTCATGATGGTCGGCCCCTGAGGGACCGGCTTTCTGCTGCGGTATCGCCGGGTTCCTCGCCGTAACCTGTGGTCGTGTCCTTCCGGTTCCTCGCCCGCCCCAAGTGGATCGCATGGACCGTGGTCGTTGCGGTGGCCGTCGTGGTCATGGCGAACCTGTCGTTGTGGCAGTGGAATCGGCTCCAGGAGCGGCGGGACACCAACGCCGAGATCACAGCCCGGGCCGAACTGCCGGTGGTACCGGTGGATTCCGCAACCCTCGATGGGCTCGCTCCGGAGGAGTTGCGTTACCGACAAGTCACCGCTGAGGGCACCTACCTCACGGACGGTCAGGGGAGTGGCGAGGTGCTCATCGCCAACCAGACCTTCGGCGGTGCTCCGGGCTGGTGGGTGGTCACCCCCTTGCGTACGGCGTCGGGCCTCGTGGTGCTCGTGAACCGGGGATGGGTGCCCTTCGCTTCGGCCATACCCGGCGAACCCCTCGACGCCTTCGCCCCCCCAGGAGGAACGGTTGCGGTGACGGGGCTGTTGCAGACCACCCAGAGCGCAGTCATCGGCGCCGCCGATGATGCGGCGGCTCTGCCCCGCCTCGACGTGGATCTGCTCGCCCGTCGTGTCGGCGGGGAGGTGGCGCCCGTGTGGCTGCAACTTGAAAACCAGGACCCTGCTCAACCCAATGGTGAACCGCTCCCTGTTGTGTTGCCGCCCCTCGACGACGGACCGCACCTCAACTACACGGGTCAGTGGGCGATCTTCGCTTCGCTGACCCTCGTCATCTACCTCGTGCTCGTGATTCGCACCGCTCAGCGCGGTGGGGACGGTCCCGGCACCGCTCGACGGGTGTCGCGGGCCCTCGACACCGACCCTGACCTGATCGTCATGACCGCCCTGCGTCTGGCACCCCTCGTGGAGATCGACCGTCTCACCCAGGTCACCGATCTGCCACCGGGTGTCATCACCACCCACGTCGACGCTCTCGTGGCGTCCGGTCTCGCCCGCCGTCACGATCGGGCCCCCACGGGGTGGACCCTGACACCCGAGGGTCACGACGCTCTCGGTGAACGCCTCACGGCCCAGCTCGATGCGGCGGGTCTCCGATCGCAGATGGCCTCGCTGTACGGGCGTTTCGCTCAACTCAACCCCGAGGTACTGACGGCGGTCACCGACTGGCAGGTGGTGACCGCCGATGACGGCACCATGGTGGTCAACGATCACACTGATTCCGCTCGGGACGCCGCCGTCGTGACCCGACTCGGAGCCCTCGACGATGCCGCCGGGCCGCTCTGTGACCAGCTGGGTGCGCTCGTCGCCCGGTTCGGGAACTACCGCCATCGGCTGGGGGTCGCCCGTCGCCACGTAGAGTCGGGGGAGTACCGGTGGGTGGACAGTCCGCTCATCGACTCGTTCCACACGGTGTGGTTCGAGCTCCACGAACACCTCTTGGCCACACTCGGTATCGAGCGCGGTCGCACCGATGCCGCCGAACCAGGGGCGCCGGTGGGGGCGGGGGACAGTTGACATGTTGCAGCACGGTCGTGTGACCGAACTGGGTTGCGGCCCGGATTATCACTGAGGATCACTGGAGGAACCATGGCCCGCTTCGGCCGCATCGTGACCGCCATGGCGACACCGTTCGACGCTGACGGTGCCGTCGACCTCGACGGTGCCGTCGAGTTGGCGTCGTGGCTCGTCGATCACGGCAGTGACGCGCTTGTGTTGACGGGGACCACCGGTGAGGTGTCAGTGCTCACTGATGAGGAGCACCTCGGGGTGTGGCGGGCGGTACGTGAAGCCGTCGACGTCCCCCTCGTCGGGGGCAGCGGTTCCAATGACACCGCCCACGCCATCTCCCTCACCGCCGCCGCCGCCGGTCTCGGTCTCGACGGCGTGCTCGTCGTCACCCCGTATTACAACCGCCCACCCCAATCCGGTCTCGACGCCCACTTCCGGGCAGTGGCGGCCGCCACCGAACTCCCGGTGATGCTCTATGACATTCCGGTGCGTTCCGGCCGCAAGATCTCAAGCGAACTGCTGGTCCGCCTCGCCAATGAGGTACCCAACGTGGTGGCCCTCAAGGACGCCGCCGGGGACCCGGCCGCAACGGCGTGGGTGATGTCGAGGGTGCCGGAGAGCTTTGAGCTCTACAGCGGTGATGATGCCCTCACCCTCCCGCTCATGGCCCTCGGCAGCGAGGGCGTGGTGTCGGTGGCCAGCCACTGGGCCGGCGTTGAGATGGGTGCCATGGTGCAAGCGTTCGTCGCCGGGGACCACGCCGAGGCCCGCCGCATCAACGACACGTTGTTGTCGTCGTATGCCTTCGAGGGATCCGATGAGGCTCCCAACCCGATTCCCACCAAGGTCATGCTCGAAGTGTTGGGCCTGCCCGGTGGCAACTGTCGCCTGCCCCTTGGTCCGCCCCCCGTTGGTCTCGCCGAGCGGGCCGTGGCCGTGCTCGCCGATCTGGGACGCACCCCCGGGGGACCAACAGCGTGAGTGGTTCAGGCGGAGAGGTCAGCGTCACCTTCCTCGGTGGTCTCGGCGAAATTGGTCGGAACTGTGCCGCCGTGGAACAGGACGGCCAGATCGTGCTCTTGGACTGCGGGCTCATGTTCCCCGACCAGGACATGTTGGGTGTTGACCTCGTCCTGCCCGACTTCACGTGGCTGCGTGACAACGCCGAGCGGGTGGTGGGGTGCATTGCGACCCACGGCCACGAGGATCACGTCGGCGGGCTGTCGTACCTGCTGCGGGAACTGTCATTCCCCATTTACGGCTCGGCGCTGACCCTGGGGCTCGCCCGGGGACGCATCGAGGAAGCCGGTCTTGTCGACCGCACCGAGTTCATCACCGTCACCGACGGCGAGCGTCGGACCATCGGTCCCTTTGACGTCGAGTTCGTCCCCGTCACCCACTCGGTTCCTCATGGTTTCGCCACCGTGTTCCACACCGCCCAAGGCGTGATCATGCACACGGGTGACTTCAAGTTGGACCTCACTCCGGTGGACGGTCGACTCACCGACCTCGGTCTCGTCGGTGCCATTGCCAAAGACGAGGGCATCCGTCTGTTGATGTCGGACTCGACCAATGCCGATGAACCCGGTCACTCCCGTTCGGAGTCCTCCGTGGGTGACGTCCTCTACGACCTGTTCCACGCGTATGAGGGACAGCGGATCATCACGACCTGTTTCGCCAGCCACATCCATCGGGTGCAGCAGATCGCCGATGCCGCCGCCTCCTTCGGTCGCAAGGTGGCGACCATGGGCCGGTCGATGGCTCGCAACGTCCGTCTGGCACGGGAGATGGGCCTGTTGCGGATCCCCGATCATGTGCTCGTCGACATTGCGACCATTGGGGATCTCGCCCCCGGTGAGGTGTGCGTCATCTCCACCGGGTCCCAGGGTGAACCCCTGTCGGCACTGGCGTTGATGGCCGCCGGTGAACACCGGTGGCTCAAGATCGAACCCGACGATGTGGTCATCATGAGCAGTCATCCCATCCCGGGCAACGAGTCGAACGTGTCCCGGGTCATCAACGGCCTGGTGCGCATGGGAGCTGAAGTGGTGCACTCGGGCATTAGTGACGTGCACGCCAGCGGTCACGCCAAGGTGGAGGAACTCAAGACTTTCCTCTCCATCGCTCGCCCTGATTGGTTCGTCCCGGTGCACGGTGAGTACCGCCATCTCGCCGCCCACGCCCGCATTGCGCGACGCATGGGCGTGGCCGACGACCACGTGCTGATCTGCGAGGACGGTGACCGGGTGGTGCTCGGTGATAAGGGGCTGCACGTTGACCAGCGGGCGGTGCCGTCGGGCTACCTGTATGTGGACGGCATTGCCGGTGAAGTGTCGACCGGGGTGTTGCGGGATCGCCAGGTGCTCGCTGAAGAGGGGGTGGTGGTGGTCTTCGTCGGGGTTGACGTCGCCACCGGGGCCCTGCTCATCGGCCCCGAGGTCATCACCCGGGGCTGGGTGCACGCGGACGCTTCCGAGGAACTCCTCGAGGGATGTCGTCAGGCGGTGGCCGAGGCAGTGGGGGCGGCTGCCGAGGCGGGGGCGACCGATATCGAGAACCTCCAGCGAGTGGTGCGCCGGGGGGCGGGTCGGTTCGTGAACACCATGACCAAGCGTCGTCCGATGATCGTGCCAGTGGTGATGGAAGCCTGAATCTGGGCCGTTGTTGGCTGGGATCCCTTCCACTGCGGGGTGACAGCCGGTACAGTGGCCCTGCTGTGTGAGCAGCGGTCACCCGGGCGTGGGCGTCACGTAGGGCCGATGGGTGGTCGGGACTCAATGGCGCGTCTGTCGTGCCCAAGGTCCCGCCCAACAACCAGACCCCGCCCCGGCTTTGCCGGCGGCAACGATTCGGACGGCTTACGTGGCGACCATCCAGCGATCCCGACCCACCCGCAGTTCCCGAGCATCGGGAGCCAAGGCGAAGGCCAAGCCCAAAAAGGTGATGACGCGCGCCCGCACGTCATCAACGGCCAAGGGCACAGCCGCCAAGCGCAACGAGGTGGCGACCCCGCCGCTCGGGCCGGTGGGTGACGCTTTCAGCGGCCACGGTCGGGACGTCGCGGGCGTAGCCGTCGCCGTTCTCGGTGCTGTCGCCGCCCTCGGTCTCTACGCCGATCTCGCCGGACCCGTCGGTCGGGGATTCGCCACCGCTCTGCTCGCCGCCTTCGGCGTGCTCGCCTACGCCCTGCCAGTGGTGCTCGTCGGCAGCGGGGTGTTGTTGTTGCGCCGCCGTCCCGAGGAGCCGACCTCGCTGCTGCGACCTGTTGTGGGGGGCGCTCTGCTCGTCGTCGCCGGGTCGGGCTTGTTGCACCTCGCCACCGGTGGGCCCAGCCTCACCGCACCCGTGGCGGAACTCGAGGCCTCGGGCGGCTACCTCGGTGCGCTGGTGACTGCCCCGCTCAACGGCTTGCTGGGAGCGTGGGCTTCGGCATTGGTGCTCGTGGCGCTCGCCACCATCGGTCTCGTGGTCGCGCTCAATCGTCCGCTGCATGAGGTGGGTTCCTTCCTCATGAGGATCCTGCGACCCACGGGTTCGTTCATCGCCCGCGGATGGCGGGCGCTGTTCACTCTGGGTGAAGCCACTGAGCCGTCCGCCGAGGCGGCCGGCGAGGCCGAGGTCGCCGCCCCAGTCATCTCCGGTGTGGGCGTGACCGTGCCGGGTGCCGAGGCCACCGAAGACCAGGTCCCTGACGACGCGTCCTCTGGGGAGGTCGATGACCTGACTCCGTCGTGGCTGCGACCCACAAGTGCTCCCACGGTCATTGCCCCCGCGGCCGTGGCTGAACCGGCTGAAGAGGTAGCCGAGGCCGACGAAGACGATGACGTCCCTTCCGGTCCTCCCGAGCAGTTGACCATCGACCTCGGCCCGGCCGTGGCGGCCAAACCGTGGAAGCTCCCCAAGGCGAACCTGCTCGATCGTTCCGACCGTCAGGAGGTCGATGCGGCCGCCGTGGAGGCCCGCGGGCGCATGCTCGAACGAGCCCTGGCTGAACACGGTGTCGAGACGCATCTCGTCGGCATGGTCGTCGGACCGACGGTGACCCGGTTCGAGTTGGAGCTCGGCCCGGGAGTCAAGGTGGCCCGGGTGACGAGTCTCAACCGTGACATCGCCTACGCCATGGCGTCGCCCGACGTTCGGATCCTCGCCCCCATTCCGGGCCGGCAGGCCATCGGGGTGGAGGTGCCCAACACCGACCGGCATGTGGTGTCCCTCGGTGACGTGCTGGGTTCGGAGGAGGCCCGCCGGGCCACCAACGCCCTCGAGGTCGCTCTCGGTCGCGATATCAACGGCAACAACATTCTCGTCGACCTCGCCACCATGCCGCACCTGCTGATCGCCGGCCAGACCGGTGCTGGCAAGTCGTCTTGTATCAACTCACTCATCACCTCGGTGTTGATGCGCACCACCCCCGAGGAGGTGCGCATGATCCTCATCGACCCCAAGCGAGTCGAGCTCGGTCAGTACAACCGTCTGCCCCACCTACTCACCCAGGTGGTTACTAACCCTAAAAAGGCGGCCAACGCTCTGGCGTGGGCGGTGCGGGAAATGGAGCGTCGCTACGACCTGTTGAGCGAGACCGGGTTCCGTGACATCGGTGGTTACAACGCCGCGTGGGATCGGGGCGAGCTCGCCGATGAGGAGACCGACGGGGAGGACGGCCCCACCCATCGCCGTCTGCCGCTGCTGCTCATCGTGGTCGACGAGCTCAACGACCTCATGATGGTGGCCGCCCGCGACGTCGAGGATTCCATCTGCCGGATCGCCCAGATGGCGCGTGCGGTGGGCATCCACCTCGTGGTGGCCACCCAGCGACCGTCGGTGAACGTCATCACCGGCGTCATCAAGGCCAACATTCCCTCCCGACTTGCCTTTGCCGTCTCGAGCCTCGCCGACAGCCGCGTCATCCTCGACCAGCCAGGCGCCGAGCGGCTCGTCGGTCAGGGCGACATGTTGCTCGTCGGTTCGTCGTCCACCATTGCCCAGCGCATCCAGGGCTGCTGGGTGTCTGAGCGCGAGGTGCGCGGCGTCGTGGCCCACTGGCGGCGACAGGCCCCCGAGATCGCCTTCGACGATGCCGCCGTGCAGGGCAGCGAAGAGGGCTCACCTGGTTCGTCCATGGGTAGTGGCGGTGGTGGCGGCGATGATGACGACGATCTGCTCGCCCAGGCCACCGAACTCGTGGTGCGCACCCAGTTGGGTTCCACGTCGATGTTGCAGCGCAAGTTGCGGGTCGGGTTTGCCCGGGCTGGGCGACTCATGGACCTGCTCGAACAGCGCGGTGTGGTGGGTCCCTCCGAGGGTTCCAAGGCCCGCGCCGTGCTCATGAGCGCAGAAGAGCTCGATGCCGGCATGGTGGGCGTGTCCGCCGGGGCTGACGGCCCCTCAGACGATGCCGAGGTTGGGTCGTCGTAACGACCGGTGTTCGGAGGCGTCGGGCACCTTGTGGACCGCCTCCAGCGTGATCCCGGGCACGACGTGTTCGGCCAGTAGAGGTGAGCCTTCGGGCAGCTCGACTTCGGTCGACCACGCTTCAACCACACCCACGAGTGTCGTCAGGGCGGCGTAGCCCTCATTGACCGTGCCCTGATCGGTGTCCGGTTCGGGGGTGAGGCCGGTGGCCGTCAGTTCAATTTGCAGTCGGCCGTCGGAGGCGTCGGCCATGGCCGCCCGCACCGCGCCGAACGCGGCGAGGCGCGCCCATCGCACCCCACCGAGTTCGTTGTAGGGACGGGCGGGCACGTTGAGGTTCAGCACGGTGCGGGGAGGGGCATCGATGAGGTGGCTCTCCATGACCTCAAGGGCACAACGTGCGGCTGTGTCCCAGTACCAAGCGTCACCCCACGCCACGCTCACGGCGAGACCGGACACCCCGAAGTTCTGTCCGGTGAGTGCGGCCCCCACCGTTCCCGAATGCAGGATCGACCGACCCGTGTTCAACCCGGCGTTGATTCCTGACACGACGAGGTCGGCAGGTGGGCCGAAGGCGCCGAGTTGGGTGGCGAGCACCGTGAGGCCGGGGGGACCCGCCACCGACCACGCCTCGATGTCAGCGGCGCCCGGGATGTTCACCGCAGTGACCTCGATGGAGTCGTCGGGGTGGAGGCGACCGAGCGCCGCACCCGCTCCGCTCCAGTCGCGGTCGGGCGCCACCACCACCACCTCGTAGCCGGCGTCGTGGAGCACGCCAGCGAGGACGTGGATGCCCTCGGATTCGATGCCGTCGTCATTGGTCACGAGGATTCGCACGATTTCTCGCCTCTGTCGGGGCCCGGTGGTCGAGCCGTGATTTGCCGTGGCCGGCCCGATGAGTCTTGCCGACGCAGGTGAATTTCCGGCCACCGGCAGGTAACGGTGGCGCAACGGCGTCTGGTGGCACAGGATGGGGGCGGGGACCAGGGGGGCATCATGGGTGGACAAGACGGGTACGACCATCTCGACGTCGTGGCGATGGGGCTGCGGTTCCCGGAGGGCCCCGTGTGGCTCGACGACGGCACCCTTCTCGTCACCGAGATCGCGGCGGGAACACTCAGTCGGGTGGATCCGGCCACTGGTCTCGTCAGCATGCTTGTGTCGTCGCTCCCCGGACCCAACGGGGCCGCCCGTTCACCCCGGAACCCCGGCTGGGTGTGGGTGTGTGACAACGGCGGCTACTTCACCTGGTTCGACAGTGGGTCACTGCTCGTACCGGGCCCACCCGCCCCCTCGCATCAAGGCGGGAGTCTGCGCCACCTGAGTTGGGATCGCAGCCCAGGCGACCTGGTCGTCGTGGAACGCTGTGACAGCGAACCACTCGTCGCCCCCAACGATCTCGTCGTCGATGACTTCGGTGGAGTGTGGTTCACCGATTTCGGTGTGCAGCACGACACTGCGGCTGCCTCCCGACCCGGTGTCGCCTATCTGGCGCCCGGGGCCACCGAGGCCACCGGAGCGGTGTGGGGAACCCATCAAGCCAATGGGATCGGGCTGTCCAACGACGGACTCGAGTTGTACGTGGCCGAAACCCACTCGGGCAGCCTGTGGGCGTTCGACCTGCGGGCGGCGGGTCGGGTGGCTGACGGCGGCAGCGCCGATCAGGGTCACACCGGCCGACTTGTCCATCGAGCCGAGAGTCGCATGTTCGACTCGCTGG
Organism: Acidimicrobiales bacterium; assembly: GCA_023261915.1. Classification (GTDB taxonomy): domain Bacteria; phylum Actinomycetota; class Acidimicrobiia; order Acidimicrobiales; family Acidimicrobilacustridaceae; genus M30B73. The sequence goes on from JALRFT010000180.1 coordinate 11,383, forward strand.
CCGTCGACCCTGACGGCTGGGTGTGCGTGGCGACCATCGGCCCCGGCGGCGGGGTGACCTGTGTGCATCCTGTGTCTGGTGAGGTTCGTCACGTCGGCGCTCCCGATGACCTCACGACCAACGTGTGTTTCACACCCGAGACCCCCGGCCCGGTGCGTGCGGCACTGACGTTGTCGTCCGTGGGCGCCATCGCCGTGATCAATGACTGGCGGGCGGTGCGCGACGCGGCGCCCGCCGTGCGCTGAGCGCAGCGGGGACCCATTGGGGATGGGTGCCGGTGGCACAGGTACGCTGACGGTCTGTGCCGCGCTCCTACTGGGTCGAGACTCTCGGCTGTCCCAAGAACCAGGTCGATTCCGACAAGCTGGTGGGGACGTTCGTTGCTGACGGCATGACCGAGGCGGCGTCGCCGTCGGACGCCGATCTCGTCGTAGTCAACACGTGTGCGTTCATTGAAGCGGCCCGGCAGGAGTCGATCGACACGGTCTTGGCGCTCGCCGACCACGCCCCCGACGCCGAACTGGTGGTCACGGGATGTATGGCTGAGCGCTACGGGGCCGAACTCGCCGACGCTCTTCCTGAGGTGGATGTGGTGGCCGGGTTCGGGGAGGCGTTCGTCGCCGCTCACGCTGCTTCCCTGCCGGTTCCGGTGGCGGTCACCATCGGACGTCAGGTCCCGGTGCCACGCTTCGACCTGTTGAATCTGCCCCGGCCGGCCTCGTCGGCTCCGTGGGCGTACCTCAAGGTCGCCGAGGGCTGCGATCGAGCGTGCGGGTTCTGTGCCATCCCGAGTTTCCGGGGCCCCCAGCGCTCCCGCAGCCTCGACGAACTCATGGCCGAGGTGGTCAGTCTCGACGTGCGTGAGGTGGTCCTCGTCGCCCAGGACCTCGC
>JALRFT010000251.1 GCA_023261915.1 Acidimicrobiales bacterium
GGGTGTCACCCGGTCGCAAACTGAGCGTCAACCCGCCTTGCGGGGAGACCTCGTGGAGGACTTGCGCGCTGGCGCCTTCCGCGCGGCTGCTGGCGCCTCCACGTCCGTTTCCGACCCTTCGGCGGACTCTCCGCCACTCTCCTCGACGCCCTCACCCGCCGAGGCATCAGCCGAATCCGCGCCCCGCTTCCTGCCCAACCCCCACTGGGTGGATGAACTGCGTCCACTGAGCGGCCTCGACGCTGACATCGTCGCCTACCTCGACGATCAGGAACTCACTGGCCCGTTCCTGGACCGCTGTGAGGACCTCCTCGCCATGCAACTTCCCGCCTTTGAGGCGGAGGGCAAGTCATATCTGAGCATCGCCTTCGGGTGTACGGGTGGCCGGCACCGTTCGGTGGCCATGGCTGAGGCCATTGCCCAGAGGCTGACGACCCGGGGGCGTGAACCCCGGGTGGTGCATCGCGACATCGACCGTTGACACTTCTGGGGTGCGGATAAGGGCGCCATTGCCCCCATGTGCCGGAGACCCTGCTCCGGTCCGATACGGTCACAGGGAACGAGATCGCTGAGTAGCCCTGCGGGGCTGAGGAGGTTGCCGTCGTGACGATTCGAGTAGGGGTGAACGGGTTCGGCCGCATCGGTCGAAACTTTTTCCGGGCCGTGCGCGAGTCAGGGGCCGATGTCGAAATCGTGGCGGCCAACGATCTTGGATCGGTCGACGCCATGGCCCATCTTCTGGCCTACGACTCGGTGATGGGTCGCCTCGGTGCCGAGGTTGTGGCCACCGACGAGGGCATCCTCGTCGACGGAAAACTGCTCAAGATCACTGCCGTGCGGGACCCTGCCGAACTGCCGTGGGGCGAACTTGGTGTCGACGTGGTGGTCGAGTCGACCGGCTTTTTCACCGATCGGGACAAGGCCGCTGCCCATCTCAAGGCGGGTGCCCCGTTCGTGATCGTGTCGGCGCCATCGAATGGTGCGGACGCCACGTTCGTGGTGGGGGTGAACGACGACACGTTCGACCCCGCCCAGCACAAGGTGGTCTCCAACGCCTCGTGTACCACGAACTGTTTCGTACCCATGATCAAGGTGCTCGACGACGCCTTCGGGGTGCAGAAGGGTCTCATGACCACGGTGCACGCCTACACCGGTGATCAGAACCTCGTGGACGGACCCCACAGTGATCTGCGTCGCGCCCGGGCCTCGGCGATCAATATCACTCCCTCGTCAACGGGGGCGGCCCGGGCCACCGGTCTCGTCCTGCAGTCCATGCAGGGCAAGCTCGACGGCACTGCGCTGCGGGTGCCCGTGCCCGACGGGTCGGTCACTGACTTCGTCGGGGTGCTGAACCAGGACGTCACGGTGGACGAGGTCAACGCCGCATTCGCGACGGCCGCTGCTGATTCGCGACTTGGCAAGGTGCTGACCTACAGCGACAAGCCGCTCGTTTCCACCGACATTGTCGGCGACCCGTCCTCGTGCACCTTGGATTCGGGCCTCACGATGGCCATGGGCAACCTCGTGAAGGTGCTCGGGTGGTACGACAACGAGTGGGGCTACTCCAACCGTCTCGTCGACCTGTGTGGGGTCGTGGGCGCCGCCAACAAGTGAGCGTTCCCACACTCGAGGATCTGGGGGATCTCGCTGGCAAGCGGGTCCTGTTGAGGGCCGATTTCAACGTTCCCTTGCGTGACGGTGTCATCACCGACGATCTGCGCATTCGGGCGGCCCTCCCCACGATCATCTGGTTGCAGGAGGCGGGAGCGACCGTCACGGCGTGTTCGCACCTCGGTCGGCCCAAGGGGGCGCCTGATCCGCGGTACTCCATGGCCCTGGTCCGTCAACGGCTCGCCGAACTCGCCCCCGGCGTCGAGCTGCTCGAAAATCTGCGGTTCAACCCGGGCGAGACGGCCAACGATCCGGCTTTCGTAGCCGAGTTGATCGACGGCCAGGATGCCTACGTCCTCGACGCTTTCGGCGCCGCTCATCGCTCCCACGCCTCAGTTGTCGGCCCGCCCCAGTTCCTGCCGTCGGCTGCTGGCCGGTTGCTCCAGCGGGAAGTTGAGGTGCTGTTGCCCTTGCGCACCGACCCCGCTCGCCCCTTCGTCGTGGTTCTCGGTGGGTCCAAGGTGTCGGACAAGCTCGGGGTCATCGAGGCTCTCGGTGCGGTGGCGGACACCATGCTCATTGGTGGCGGGATGTGTTTCACGTTCCTCGCTGCTGCGGGCCACAGTGTCGGTGAATCGTTACTAGAGGCCGATCAGGTCGCTACCTGCGAGCGACTGTTGGCCTCAGGTATCGAAATCATGATTCCGTCTGACATCGTCGCCCTCGACGCCGCCGGGACCATCGGTGACCCGACGGCCGGTGGAGAGGTGGCCAACGTGGGAGCCGACGTGCCCGAGGGGTTTCGGGGTCTCGACATCGGCCCCGGCAGTGCCGCCGAGTTCGCCGATGTGATTGCCGGTGCCGGCACCGTGTTCTGGAACGGTCCCATGGGGGTGTTCGAAGACCCGAGGTTCGCAGCGGGGACACGGGCAGTGGCCCAAGCACTGGCCGAGGCGCGGGCCTTCACCGTGGTTGGGGGCGGTGACTCGGCCGCCGCTGTTGCTGAGTTCGGTCTCGCCGCGGAGATGGACCACATCTCCACGGGTGGCGGTGCTTCCCTCGAGTTGTTGGAACAGGGAGACCTCCCTGGTCTCGCTGCGCTACGTAACGCCCCCAACGCCACCTGATCGACGCCGTGAGCGGCGTTGCCGTTCGAAGACAACAAGGAGCACACGATGGCCAGCACCCGGGTCCCGCTGATCAGCGGCAACTGGAAGATGAATCACAATCACTTCGAGGCCATCCAGACGGTGCAGAAACTCGGCTATCTCCTGAAGGAGACGTTGAAGGAATCGGACCGTATCGAGGTCACCGTGCACCCGCCGTTCACCGACATCCGGTCCGTGCAGACGACGCTCGAGTCCGATGACATTCCCATCGGCCTCGGCGCGCAGAACTGCTACTTCGAACCAAAGGGTGCGTTCACCGGCGA
>JALRFT010000253.1 GCA_023261915.1 Acidimicrobiales bacterium
CCCGCTCTGATCCCCGCAGCTGCTCTGTCCGCAGCAGTTCCGCCAGAGCCACCGCACCAAAGCCCATGCCGCACCGCGCCAGCATGCCCCGACGACCAATCGCCGCTGGTTCGCTGCACTGCTCGGCAAAGGTCACGGGACGCCCTAGCACCTCTCGGGCCAGTGCCACCCGTTCACCGAGTCGGCCGTAGACGCCGGTCACGAGTTCGAGGGGGGTGGTGGGTTCGACTGCCATGGAAACTCCAGTTGTTGCGGTGTGGTCGTGTTGTCGAGCGTGGGGACGTGGTCGTGGCTTCAGGCGCTGGTGCCGTTGAGCTGGTCCATGAGATCAGGATTGCTGAACAGGGCAATGATCATCACCACGTTGAGGATGAATCCCACCACACCGACGACAATGGCGGCGATGGCGAGACCGTCACCGGGAGCGCCGGTGCGTCGGATGGTGGACCGGGCGGCGAACCCGAGGGCGACCCCAATGGGGCACAGCACCACCCCGCACACCACGACCCCCACGATCGAGGCGATGAGTCCGCCAATGGCGAGGCCGGGGGTTTTGTTCGTGGTGGGCGCCAGAGTGTCCGCCCATGGATCTGTCCCGGCGGAGGCAGGTGAGGTGTCGTCGCCCCACCATGACTCGCTGCCCGGTGGACGATGGCTCGGTGGTGGAGGGGTCGCCGGCACCGAAGGTGGCGGAAGGGGGTTGCCCCACGGGTCGGTCGGCGACTGTTCCACGGAGGGCAGCGTACCGTCCCGTCGCCATGGCCTCTGCCCCAACCGGCGCCGTTGCGCCTGTTGGGGCCCGCGCACCGAAGTGGTGGGTGATCACGACAGACTGGAGGGGTTATCGACCGCTTCCAGGAGGTTCACAGATGGGTGCCACTCGACGATCAGCCCGACGCCACATGGCGGTGATGGGCATGGCGGGCGTGCTGGTTCTCGGAGCGGTGGCCTGCGGCGGAAGCAACGCCGAACTGCAGGCCTCGGTTGCCACCCAGTTCCGGACCATCCTGCCGCTCGACGAGCCGCAGTCGGCCTGTCTGGCCGGCCAGATGATCGACATCTACGGCACGGCCGAGATGGAACGGTTCGTCGCCGATCCGCAGACCTACCAGCCGACTGACGACGCCTCATCTGACGTCACCCTCACGGCCCTGCGTGACTGTGGCATCGACCCGACGACGCTCGTGGGGGACCGGTCGGTGACGATCACCCCGGAGGAACCGGTCGAGATCCAACTCGAGCCCGTCGAGGAATCCTCCACGACCACGGGCGGCTGATCGTCGGCGCCGGGCGCCGCGCTTCAGTCGGTGGAGCGCAGAGGCCAGCGTTCCCGGGTGCGCTCGGTTTCGCCGCCGAGGGCCCAGGTGCGTCGCCACGCACCTTCGGGGGGCGCCTGGAGTGAGGGGGTGGTACCGGCGTGGGCCCGCCGTCGTGCCTGCCACCAGTCGGTGGCCCGCTCATCGGCGAGTTCGGCCACGGCGGCCTCGATGCGCTTGGCGAACCGGCGAGCG
>JALRFT010000311.1 GCA_023261915.1 Acidimicrobiales bacterium
GCGGCAAGGCCGAGGGTGGCGACAATGGTGATGGCGAGGGGGATACGCAACCGGCGCATGGTTCTCCTAGAGGACCGGGTGTTAGGACTACCTAACACTATCTAGGAGCGGAGATTAAATACCACCCGGTGACGTGTGCCAATCGTCGAATCCCATCCGGCGCCCAGCGGGCTGGCGATGGGGCCGGTGTGTCAGGCGGCGAGGGTCACGAGGATGCGGGAGGCGGCAAAAGCCCCGACCCCGACATGACGACCGGCCACCTCGACGGTCAGTGTGCCGTCGGGGCTCGCCGCCGTCACCACACCGGGCACCCCCGGCCGCAGCGATGACTCTTCGAGGAACGTGAGCATGCCGGGGGTGAACTCGAGCTCCTCGGGGATGCGTGACACCGTGAAGTAGCTGCCGGTCGTCACGGCGTCGAGCGGCACCGCCTCGGGTGCTTCATATCCCGAACCGGGGATGGGGTTGCCGTGGGGGCACGTGGTCGGCTCGCCGAGCAAGCGGACCATGGCCTCCTCCACCTGCTCGGAGATCACATGCTCCCACTTGCCTGCTTCAACGTGGGCCTGGGCCCACGACAGTCCGAGCACGTCGGTGAGCAGTCGCTCGGCGAGACGATGCCGCCGTACCACTCGCTCAGCGAGTTCACGACCGGCATCGGTGAGGTCGATGCGGCCCGAACTCACGGACACGAGGCCCTCGGTCTCGAGTCGGCGCATCATCTCCGACACGGCCGGTCGTGAAACTTCGAGACGCTCGGCGATACGGGCCTGAATGACGTCGACGTCGTCCTCGCGCAACTCGAAGATCGTCTCGCAGTACTCCTCGAAGGCGGGATGCCACTCGGGGGTCGTCCACGTCGCCATTCACCAAGTCTAGGGGTCCACCGCGGCGAAGTCCCCGGTCGTGCGCCGGGGGAGTGTCGGCGTCAGCCGCGTCCCATGATCCGGTCGACGGCGAGTTCGATCACGACCCGGTCGGTGCGTTGCTTGGGGTCGCTGTACCGGGCGGCGTAGCGACGCACGGCCTCGGCCACCCGCTCGGGATCGTCGGTCACCGTGGCCCGGCCCTCGAGGGTGAGCCACCGACCTCCGTCCACCTGACAGACCGCCGCCGGACCGCCGGGGTGGGCCGCCACGTTGCGGGCCTTGCGGGACGGGGCGAACGTGATGACCCGAACTAGTTGCTCGTCGGGGTCCCACGTGAACCCGACGGCGACGACGTGCGGCGTGTTGTCCGACCGCAGCGTGGTGAGGGTGGCGAGGTGGCGCTCGGTGAGGAACGTCGTCACCTCGTCGGGCAGGTTCCGGGGGTCAAGGGCCATCGTGGTTCTCCTCGCTGGTTGGACGGGGCCGTGCGGGCCTAGTCGGTGGCGATGGCGTCAAGGATGACCAGACGCCCGGCCCGCCAGGCCGGATACAGGCCAGCCATCACACCGGCCACTGATCCCGCCACGACGATCACCACCAGATTGGTGACCGGGATCGACAGGACACTGAACGTGGGTTCGGCCCGGGTCAGCACCTCAAAGAGCGCAAGACCGAAGCCAAGACCGATGGCGAGACCGATGAGCGTGCCGACCACGGCCGCAATAATGAAGACGAATTCCTCACCCACACCCTGGCCGGCCTGCATGGAACGCAAGCGCATCAGGCTGATGATTCCGACGAGGGCAGCGGACATCGAGGTGTACAT
>JALRFT010000058.1 GCA_023261915.1 Acidimicrobiales bacterium
AAGGGCAAGTTCACCGACCTGTTCGCCCGCGATCAACACCTCGTCGTCCGTTATCAGGGCGGTCACAACGCAGGCCACACGCTCGTCGTCGGTGGAGAGTCGTTCAAGTTGCAGCTGGTTCCCAGCGGCATCCTCTATCCGCACATCACTCCGGTGATCGGCAATGGTGTCGTTGTCGATCCGCGTGTCCTCATCGCCGAACTCGACATGCTTGAAGGCAAAGGTGTCGACACATCGAAGTTGAAGATCAGCGGTAATGCGCATCTGATCCTCCCGTACCACCAGGAACTCGACAAGGTGACCGAGCGTCGTCTGGGTAAGGCCAAGATCGGAACCACCAAGCGGGGGATCGGCCCGGCGTACGCCGACAAGGCGTGGCGGACCGGCCTGCGGGTCCAAGACCTCCTCGACCCCGGCATCTTCCGTCAGAAGCTCGACCTGGTGTTGCGGGAGAAGAACGCTGTGTTGGCCAAGGTCTACAACCAGCTGCCGCTCGATGGGGACGCCATCTGTGCCGAGTACCTCGACGTGTGTGGCCCGCGCCTCGCCCCACTCATTGGTGACTCGGTCGGCATCGTCCACGACGCCCTCGACGCCGGCAAGCAGGTGCTGCTCGAGGGCGCCCAGGCCACCTTCCTTGACCTCGATCACGGCACCTATCCCTTCGTCACCTCGTCCAACCCGGTGGCGGGTGGGGCGTGCACAGGGGCCGGGGTGGGACCCACCCAGATTGACCGAGTGATCGGCATCGCCAAGGCCTATGTGACGCGTGTCGGTGCCGGGCCGTTCCCCACCGAACTCGACGACGAGATCGGCGACTTGTTGGTCGACCGGGGTCACGAGTTCGGGACCAACACCGGCCGCCGGCGTCGCACCGGTTGGTTCGACGCCGTGATGTTGCGACAGGCCGTGCGCCTCAACGGACTGTCCGAACTCGCGGTGACCAAACTCGATGTGCTCGACACGCTGGAAACCCTCAAGGTGTGTGTGGCTTATGAGGCCGACGGTGAACGCTTCCACCACCTGCCGTATCACCAGTCGGTGCTGCACAAGGTGACGCCCGTCTACGAGGAACTGCCGGGGTGGTGCACGGATCTCACGGCGGTCACCGAACGGTCGCAGCTGCCCAAGGAGGCCCTCGACTACGTGGCCTTCCTCGCCGAGCAGGTCGGGGTGCCCGTCGGGCTCGTCGGCGTCGGCCCGGGTCGTGAGCAGTTCCTCGACTTCAGTGCGTGACGGCTGGTGTGACTGAACAGATGCGGGTCGCCGTCGTCGGATCGGGAGGTCGGGAACACGCTCTCGCCACCGTGCTCGGTCGCACGGCCGAGGTGCTCGTGACCCCCGGGAACCCGGGGATTCCCGGCTCGGTGCCGCTGGACCCCGAGTCGCTCGGTCCCGACGTCGTCGATCTCGTCGTCGTCGGGCCCGAAGCCCCTCTTGTCGACGGTCTCGCCGATCGGTTGCGGGCGTCGGGGCAACGGGTGGTCGGCCCCGGTGCCGACGGGGCGCGTCTCGAGGGGTCGAAGGCGTGGATGAAGGAACTGTTCGTGGAAGCGGGAATCCCCACCGCTCGCCACGCCGCGTTCGACGAGGTCGAACCCGCTCTGGCGTTCCTTGGCACGCTCGGTGACCTGTTCGTCATCAAGACCGATGGGCTCGCCGCCGGCAAGGGAGTGGTGGTCACCGAGTCCCGTCGTGAGGCCGAAGAGGCGGTGCGGGACTACCTCTCGGGGGCGGCCTTCGGGGAAGCCGGTCGTCGCATCGTCGTCGAGGAGGGTCTCGTGGGTCCGGAACTGAGCGTGTTCGCTCTCAGTGACGGTCGACGTGCCGTGCCCATGGGCGCCGCCCGGGACCACAAGCGCATCGGTGATGGCGACACCGGTCCCAACACGGGGGGCATGGGGGCATTCTCGCCGGTCCCTGGCTGTGGCGAGGATCTGGTGGACCAGATCATGGACGGTGCCATCACCCCGACGGTCGCCGCACTGGCCCGGCGGGGCATCGACTACCGGGGCTTCCTGTTCTGCGGATTGATGCTCACTCCAGAGGGTCCCAAGGTGCTCGAGTACAACGTGCGCTTCGGGGATCCCGAAGCCGAGGTGGTGCTCCCCCGGTTCACCGGTGATCTCGTCGCATTGCTCGCCGCTGCCGCCGACGGCAACCTTGGTGCCGCCTCGGCATCGTTCGACGATGGTGCGGCGGTCACCGTGGTGTGTGCCGCACCGGGCTACCCGACTGCGCCCGTCGTCGGTTCACCCATCACCGGTGTGGCGGAGGCGGCAGCGCTCGACGGGGTGCAGATCTTCTGTGCGGGGGTGCAGGCCGACCCTGATCGTCCCGGCGGTCTGCTCACGGCCGGCGGCAGAGTGCTGGCGGTCACCGGTCAGGGACCCGACGTCGCTGCGGCGCGCCAGCGCGCCTACGACGCCGTCGATCGCATCCACTTCGACGGCATGCAGGTCCGCCAGGACATCGCCCTGTCGGGGTTGTGATCACCGGCCTTATCGGGCTCCGTCGCCGGGTGTGGCGGGTCTAGCCTTGGGGTAATGAGCGACCCCGTCCCTGCCGAGCGGCCCACCCCCCCAGCGGATGTGCTGGCCGCCCGCTACGCCAGTGACGCCATGGTCGCCGTGTGGTCGCCTGAGGGCAAGGTGGTGGCGGAACGGGAACTCTGGCTCGCCGTGCTTGAGGCCCAGGTTGAACTTGGTCTCGAGGTGCCGGACGGGGTGATCGACGACTACCGGGCGGTGATCACCTCAGTGGATCTCGCTTCTATCGATGCCCGCGAACGCCAGACCCGCCACGACGTCAAGGCACGGATTGACGAGTTCTGTGCGCTGGCCGGTCATGAGCACATCCACAAGGGGATGACGAGCCGGGACCTGACCGAGAACGTCGAGCAGATGCAGGTGCGTCGCTCACTCGAGATGATCCGGGACCGTTGCGTGGCGGCGTTGGCGCGTCTGGCGGGGCTCGCCACCCGTTACGAGGGGCTCGTGATGACCGGCCGCACCCACAACGTCCCCGCCCAGGCCGTGACGCTCGGTAAGCGCATTGCCAACGCCGGGGAGGAACTGTTGGTGGCGTTCGACAACCTCGAGCGGCTGTTGGCGAGCTACCCGTTGCGGGGCATCAAGGGTCCGGTCGGCACACAACAGGACATGGTCGACCTGCTTGGTGATCCCAGTCGGGTGGCCGCACTCGAGCAACGGGTCGCCGACCATCTCGGGTTCGCCTCGGTGCTCGACAACGTTGGTCAGGTGTACCCGCGGTCGCTCGACTTCGAAGTGCTCTCGAGTCTCGTGCAGGTGTCCTCGGGCCCGGCGAACCTGGCCCGCACCGTGCGTCTGATGGCCGGCCATGACCTCGCCACCGAGGGCTTCGCCGCCGGCCAGGTTGGGTCGTCGGCCATGCCCCACAAGATGAATGCCCGATCATGTGAGCGCATCGGTGGGCTCTCAGTCGTTCTGCGTGGGCATCTGGCCATGGTCTCCGGGCTCATCGGGGACCAGTGGAACGAGGGCGACGTGTCGTGCTCGGTGGTCCGCCGGGTGGCGTTGCCCGGAGCGTTCTACGCCATCGACGGACTGTTCGAAACGTTCCTTCACGTGCTCGACGAGTTCGGCGCCTTCCCCGCCGTCATTGAGCGTGAACTTCGTCGTTACCTGCCCTTCCTCGGAACGACGAAGGTGCTCATGGCGGCAGTGCGGTCGGGAATGGGTCGGGAGGAGGCGCACGAACTGGTCAAGGAGCACGCCGTCGCGGCGGCTCTCGCCATGCGTGAACTCGGCGCCGATGGCGGAGCGGATCTCCTTAGCCGTCTGGCGGATGACCCTCGACTGCCGGTCGATCGTGCCGGACTCGATGCGCTGTTCGCCGACACGACGGCGTTCACCGGTCTGGCGTCGTCGCAGGTTGGGTCGTTTGCGGGCCGGGTGGCGGGCATCGTGTCGCGGCACCCGGCGGCGGCCGCCTACGAACCGGCATCCATCCTGTGAGCGACCGACCGGCCGGCGAGGCGGCTGTCCCTAATCTGCCGCTCGTTGCGTCGGGCAAGGTGCGCGACGTCTACGACGTCGGGGACGGCCGTCTGTTGCTCGTGGCCTCGGACCGCATCTCGGCGTTCGACGTGGTGATGGCCGAACCCATCCCCGACAAGGGCCGGGTGCTCACAGCCATGTCGGCGTTCTGGTTCGACGAACTCGGTTCGGTGGCGGCCAACCATCTGCTGTCCACCGACGTCGCCGACCTCCCCCCCACCGCGGCAGTGCCTGGTCTCGAAGGCCGCATCATGTTGTGCCGCCGGGCAGAGATGCTCCCGGTGGAGTGCATCGTGCGCGGCTATCTGACCGGGTCGGCATGGAAGGAGTACCAGTCCTCGGGCACGATGCATGGCACGTCGCTCCCCGCCGGACTTGTGGAGGCGGCGCAACTTCCCGAGCCGGTCTTCACCCCGTCAACGAAGGCCGCAGTAGGGGACCACGACGAGAACATCTCGTTTGACGCCGCTGTGGAACTCGTTGGCGAGGAACTGGCCGGCAGGCTGCGGGACACGTCACTTGCCGTCTACGCCGCCGGTGCCGAGCTCGCCCGCGCCCGCGGGTTCATCATTGCCGACACCAAATTTGAGTTCGGCCTCGTCGACGGCGAACTCGTGCTTGCTGACGAGATTCTGACCCCCGACTCGTCGAGGTTCTGGCCCGCCGAGCAGTGGTCCCCCGGGTCGACGCCGGTGTCGTTCGACAAGCAACCGGTGCGGGACTATCTCGACGGACTCGACTGGGACAAGACCCCACCGCCCCCGCCCCTGCCCGCTGACGTCGTGGCGGCCACCGCCACCCGGTACCGCGACGCCTACGAACGACTCACCGGGCGATCGCTCGCCGACTGGCCGGGTGGGTGACACACCTCTCCGTGCGGTCCGGTGCGGACGCACCGGTGTGCGACGATGGGCACATGACCTTCGACGTGCAGGTAGAGGTGCTCCTTCGGCCCGGGATTGCCGATCCGGCCGGCAGCACCATCGAGCGCTCGCTGCCCACGCTCGGGTTCGACGGCGTGCGCGAGGTCCGGGTGGGCAAGAGCATCCGGTTCATGGTGGAAGCTGACGACGAGGCGGCAGCGAGGGCCATGGCGACGGACATGTGCTCCCGGTTTCTCACCAATCCGGTGATCGAGGATGCCGTGATCTCGGTAGTCGCAGCGGGTGGCGCCTCGTGACGGCCACGGTTGGGGTGGTCGTGTTCCCCGGCACCAACTGTGAGTTCGATTCGGCCGACGCGGCGCGCCTGTTGGGAGCAGAGCCCCGCATGTTGTGGCACCAGAACCCGTCGGTGGCCGACGTTGATGCCGTCATCGTTCCGGGGGGCTTCGCCCACGGCGACTACCTCCGGCCCGGTGCCATTGCCCGGTTCTCGCCCGTCATGGACGCCGTCGCCGAGTTCGCCCGCTCGGGTGGTCCAGTGGTCGGCATCTGCAACGGGTTCCAGGTCCTGACCGAGGCCGGCCTGCTCCCGGGGGCGTTGCAGAAGAACGCCGGACTGAAGTTCGTCTGTGCACCGGCCGCTGTTCGGGTGGAGACCACGACGACGGTGCTGACCCGGGAGGCGGCGGTGGGCGACGTTCTCCACATCCCGGTCAACCACTTCGAGGGGAACTACACGTGTTCACCCGAGACGCTCGCCGAGTTGCGGGACGAGGATCGGGTGGTGCTGCGCTACGTCGAGAACCCCAATGGTTCCGTCGACGACATCGCCGGCATCTGCAGTGCCGGACGCAATGTGGTCGGACTCATGCCGCACCCCGAACGCGCCACTTCGGCACTGCTGGGCTCCACGGACGGTCTCGTCCTGTTGGGTTCACTGCTCGCCGCGGCCGCTGTCTGAGCCCCGACGGGTCGTCTGGTTAGGCCGAACGGGCGATGCCGGCGCTGCGCAGGACGGCGGCCGGCACCCCGAGTTCACGCCACGCCGCGTAGGAAATGTTCTTGCGGGTGGAGTAGGCCCCGGCACTCTTGATGAACGCCTTTTCCAGGGCACTGATGTCCGGCGTGTTGGTGAGGCGCTCGAGTTCGTCGTGCAGGTCGATGCGTTCCTGCACCATCTGGAGGCGCTTGAGCGGATCGGCATCGGCGAGGGTGGCATCAATGGTGGCCAGACGTTTGGTGATGCTGGCGGGGGTGCGCTTGCGACCGCGCTTGGGCTTGTTGCGCTCGAGGGCGTCGAGATAGGCGCGAATGTCCCGTCCCTGTTCCCGTCCTTGGGCCAGGGCTTCCTTATGCTCGGCCGTCATCTTTTTCCTGGTCGTCTTTGTTGCCATGGAACGCATGCTTATCGGGATGTCGGGCGGGCTGCAACCGGCGGAATACCGGTTTGCCCGCCACGTCAACACTGACAATGACCGGCAGTGACCCTTACACCACCGTGCGTGAGACCCTCGGCCGATTTGAGATCTGAGGAAGGGTTCATTGAGGGCTTGGGCGCCTCGATGAAGGTTGCGCATTTGCCCAAAGTTCGACTGCTTGTTGGTGCTCGTTGTCGCAGTTATAGCGAGGCCATTTCGTGCTCGCGTTTCCGCCCACGCACACCAGGGGGCCCGAGTGCATCGCCTCTAGGTGCTGTGGACGCGCCCGTCACGGCGCTTCCACGGTGAATCGACCCGACGCTGCGCTCCGGTAGCGTGCGGGGAATGAGTGAGCCGGTGCATCGGGCCCTCGGCCTGACCGACGACGAGGCCCAACAGATCGACGAGATCCTTGGCCGACCGGCGAACCACCTCGAGCTGGCCATGTTTTCGGTCATGTGGTCGGAACATTGCTCCTACAAGTCGTCACGTCTTCACCTCAAGCGCCTCCCCACCGAGGCGCCCTGGGTGCTCGTCGGCCCCGGTGAGAACGCCGGCGTGATCGACGTCGGTGACGGGATCGCCGTGGCGATCCGCATCGAGAGTCACAACCATCCGTCCGCCATCGAGCCCTACCAAGGGGCGGCCACCGGCGCCGGGGGGATCCTGCGCGACATCTTCACCATGGGTGCCCGTCCCATCGCCCTCATGGATCCACTTCGTTTCGGCCCACTCGAGGATCCCCGCAGTCGATGGATCGCCGAGGGGGTCGTGAGTGGCATCTCGGGGTACGGAAACTCGGTGGGCGTCCCCACCGTCGGCGGCGAGGTGGTCTTTGACCCCACCTACCGAGGCAACCCGCTCGTGAACGTGCTCTGCGTGGGGATCCTCCCCGTGGAACGTCTCGTGCTCGGCCAGGCCAGCGGCGTCGGCAACCTCGCCGTGCTGTTGGGGTCCTCCACCGGCCGGGACGGCATCGGTGGGGTGAGCGTGCTCGCCTCCGCCGGGTTCGACGAGGCCGACACCGACAAGCGCCCCAGCGTGCAGGTGGGCGATCCCTTTGAGGAGAAGCGACTGATCGAGGCCTGTCTCGAACTGCTCGATGCCGGACTCGTCGTCGGCATCCAGGACCTCGGCGGTGCCGGTCTGACCTGTGCCACCTCCGAGACGGCGTCGCGCGGCGGCGTCGGGATGGACGTCGACGTGGCGGCCGTGCCCCGGCGTGAGACCGGCATGGAAGCGTTCGAGGTCATGACGAGCGAGTCCCAGGAGCGGATGCTCGCCATCGTCGAACCCGCCAACCTCGACGCCGTGCTCGCCATCTGCGAGCGCTGGGAGGTGCGGGCCGCAGTGGTCGGCACCGTGACCCCCGGTCCCGGCGGTAGCGACGGCGGCCGCCTTCGCATCATTGACGCCGACGGCGGAGTGCTCGCCGACGTGCCTGCCGCGTCGCTCCACGACGCCGCCCCGCTCTACGACCGTCCCCGGGCCGCGCCGACCGGGTTCGACGAGGTCACCCGCGTCGGTCCGGTGACCCAGGCGGCCACCGTGTGCGACGACCCGGCCGCGGACCTGCTGGCGATGTTGTGCGACCCGTCGTGGGTCTATCGCCAGTACGACCACCAGCTGTTCCTCAACACTGTCGTCGGCCCCGGTGGCGACGGCACCCTGCTGCGACTCCGTCATCCCGACACGGGTGCTGACACCGGTCGGGCATTGGGCCTGACTACCGATGGGAACCATCGCTGGTGCGCCGTCGACCCGCGGGTGGGTACAGCACTCATCGTTGCCGAATCGATGCTGAATCTCGCCGTCGTCGGGGCCAGCCCCCTTGCTCTCGTCAACTGTCTCAACTTCGGGAATCCCGAGCATCCCGAGGTCATGTGGCAGTTGTCCGAGGCGATCGACGGCATGGCCGAGGCCTGTCGCGCGTTCGACACGCCGGTCATCGGTGGCAACGTCAGCCTCTACAACGAGTCACAGGGATCGAACATCGATCCGACTCCGGTCGTCGGCATGCTCGGCGTCGTCGATCGCCTCGACCGGCGTCCC
>JALRFT010000127.1 GCA_023261915.1 Acidimicrobiales bacterium
GCACGCTCCGGGTCGTCGTCGACCGCCCAGGTGGGATCTCCCTCGACGCTGTCGCAACCGCCACGCGCCGGATCTCCCGTCTCCTCGATGAGCACGATCCGGTGCCCGGGAGCTTCACCCTCGAGGTCACGAGCCCCGGTCTGGAACGCAACCTTCGCACCCCCCAGCATTTCGCCCGGGCCGTCGGTGAGATGGTCTCGGTGCGTATCCGCATCGTTGGTGAGGGTGCCGAGCGGGTGCAGGGAACGCTCAGCAGCGTCGATGACGCCGGGGTGACTCTGGCGCTTGCGGATGGCAGTGGCGATCGCGTCATTCCTTTCGACCACATTGACAAGGCGCGCACCGTCTTTGAGTGGGGCCCGGCCCCCAAACCCGGTGGGCGCCGCGTCGTTGCCGGGGCGGGTGCCACGCCGGCGGCGACGAGTGATGACGACACTGATGATCAGGATGGACACGACGACGAGGTGAGCAGGTCATGAGCAACCTGGACATGATGGAGGCGCTCAGCGCCCTGGCCGCTGACAAGGGAATCTCGGTGGACACGCTGTTCGGCGCCCTTGCCGACGCCCTCGAGACCGCTTACAAGCGGATGCCTGAAGCACATGACTACGCCTGGGTGGTGATCGATCCCGAGACCGGTGAATTCCGTGTGATGGCGCAGGAACTCGACGATGACGGGGAGCCGGTCGGCCCTGAGATGGACGTGACTCCCGACAATTTCGGTCGGATTGCCGCCCAGACCGCCAAGCAGGTCATGGGTCAGCGCATTCGTGAGGCCGAGCGTGAGATGAAGTACGAAGAGTACGCCGGCCGTGAGGGTGACATCGTCACCGGCATCATCCAACAGACTGACGCCCGCTTCACGCTCTTGGATCTCGGTCGCGTTGAGGCGTTGCTGCCTCAGGCCGAGCAGGCCCAGTATGAGCGTCTCGAACCGGGCGCTCGGGTCAAGGCCTACATCGTTGAGGTTCGCAAGACGGCGAAGGGTCCCCAGATCGTCGTGAGCCGCACCCATCCGGGCCTCATCAAGCGTCTCTTTGAACTTGAGGTTCCCGAGATTGCTGACGGCGTGGTTGAGATCCGTGCCTGTGCCCGAGAGCCCGGTGCCCGTACCAAGATCGCCGTGTGGTCCAACGACAGCAATGTCGATCCGGTTGGTGCCTGCGTTGGTGCCCGGGGCGCAAGGGTCCGCATGGTCGTCACCGAACTTCGGGGCGAGAAGATCGACATCGTCCCCTTCACCGATGACCCCGCTGACTTCGTGGCCAAGGCCTTATCACCGGCGAAGGTGCGCGAGGTGCGTATCCACGAGGACACCGGAACGGCCGAAGTGATCGTTCCCGACTTCCAGTTGTCGCTCGCCATTGGCAAGGAAGGTCAGAACGCTCGCCTCTCGGCACGTCTCACCGGCTGGCACGTCGACATCAAGAGCGAAAGCCAGCTCGCCGAGGAGGAGGCCTATGCCAACCAGGATTGGGCTGAGGGCGAATGGGTCGTGGACGAGGCCACCGGGGAACAGGTGTGGCGTCCGGCCGAGGGCGGCGAGGCCATCTCTGCCGAGCAGTGGTCCCAGGCGGCTGAGACCGAGGCCACTCAACCAGACGATGACGAGCAAGAGGCCACGTCCGAGGCTGTGGCCGAGGAAGCAGCGACCGAGGTGGATGAGAGCGAAACCCCTGCAGACTGAGGGGATAACGGGCGGGGCTTCGCCCTCTGCCGGAGGGCTGTGCGAGGATCAGCAGCCGTTCTTGCGGAGGGTGCGTACCGCCGAACGAGGGCCGCAAAGTCGGCCTAGGACAAAGGGATACGAGGACATCAAGCGTGGCGAAGATCAGGGTCTATGAACTTGCGAAGGAACTAGGGCTCACCAACAAGGAGTGCCTGGACCTCTGCGATTCATTGGGCATTGGCGTACGCAGCCACTCGTCGAGCGTTGAGGATGCGCAAGCTGACCGGGTCCGTCGGAAGGCGGAGCGGGAAGGCCTGATCCGCGACGAGCAACCCGAGGAGCCGAAGAAGGCACCGGCCAAGAAGGCTGCCGCCAAGAAGGCGCCCGCCAAAAAGGCGCCCGCCAAGAAGGCCGCAGCTCCTCCCCCGATCGTCGAGGAGACGCCTGCTCCCGCTCCTCCGCTACCGAGCGAACCCGCACCCGTTGAGGCTGCCCCTCCGTCACCTGCGGCCCGCCGTGTGGTCACCTCCAGCGGAGGCGCACGCCCCTCGCGGACTGCGGCCACGCCCGTCGAGGAGACTCCTGCACCTGCACCTGCACCTGCACCTGCACCTGCTCCCCCGGCCGCCGAGGTCACGGCGCCAGAGGCACCCGCAGCCCCGGTTGCTCCGCCAGCCCCGGCGGCAGAGGCGCCCCCCGAGCCCCCGGTCTCGGCCTCCGGGAAGCCCATTCCGCCACCGCCCTCGCCAATCTCGGCGTCGGGCAAGCCCATTCCGCCACCGCCCGGACTTCGTCGTCCGCCGCCCCCGGGTGCCCGCCCCGGTGGTGTTGGTGGCCCCGGGGGACGGCCCAGTGGCCCCGGCGCCCGACCCGGTGCACCTCGTCCCGGTGGCGGGCCTGGTGGTGGTCCTGGTGGTCCCAGACCCGGAGGGTTCTCCCGTCCGGGAGGACCGGGTGGTCCGGGTGGCGGCCCTGGTGGCGGTCCCGGTGGACGTGGAGGTCCTGGCGGCGGCCGGGGCGCTGGTCCGGGTGGCCGGAGGCCCCCGCGTCGCAAGGGGCGGCGACGCCGCTCGGCCGACGAGCTGCAGCCCATGGATCTGCCGTCGTACACCCCAGCTGATGCTCCGGTGCCGGCTGGCACCGTTGTTGTCGAGCGGGCATCGACTCCCCAGGATGTCGGTCCGAAGTTGAACCGGACTGCGGCCGACGTCGTGCGGTTCCTCATGCAGCAGGGCGAGATGGTGACGGCCACGCAGTCGCTCAGTGACGACATGATCGAGCTGTTCGCCGCCGAGATCGGTGCCGAGATTCGTCTCGTGGATCCCGGTGAAGAGCAGGAGGTCGAGCTTCAGCGTCTGTTGGAGATGGATGAGGACGTCACCGACGCCATCTACGAGGCATGGCCCCATCGTCCGCCAGTGATCACGGTCATGGGTCACGTCGATCACGGCAAGACCAAACTGCTCGACCAGATCCGCAACGCCAACGTTGTGGCCGGTGAAGCGGGTGGCATCACCCAGCACATTGGCGCCTACCAGGTCGTCCGTGATGGCAGGGCCATCACGTTCGTCGACACACCTGGTCACGAGGCGTTCACTGCCATGCGTGCCCGCGGGGCCGACGCCACCGACATCGTGGTGCTCGTCGTCGCCGCTGATGACGGTGTGATGCCACAGACGGTGGAAGCCATCAACCACGCCCGGGCCGCTGAGGTCCCCATCGTTGTGGCCATGAACAAGATCGACCGCGAGAACGCCGATCCCAATCGGGTGCGTCAGCAGTTGGCCGACAACGATCTCGTCCCGGAGGACTGGGGCGGTGAGACGATCGTCGTGGAGTGCTCGGCGTTGCAAAACATCGGCCTCGACGATTTGTTGGAGAACCTGCTCGTCGTGGCCGAACTCGAGGACCTCCGGGCCACCGACGAGGGGCGCGCCTCAGGCGTCGTGCTCGAGAGTCATCTCGATATCGGCCGCGGTCCTGTGGCCACGGTGCTGGTGCAGCGCGGAACCCTTCGGGTGGGTGAGCCTGTCGTGGCGGGCGCAGCGTGGGGCCGGGTGCGGGCTCTGATCACCGATACGGGTGAGCAGGTCCGCGAGGCCGGACCGTCCGTGCCGGTGCAGGTGCTCGGTCTGTCTGAGCCGGCGGTGGCCGGTAACCGCTTCGTCGTCGCCCCTGACGACAAGGTGGCGGCCAAGGTGGCCTCAACCCGTGAGCATTGGAAGCGGGTCGCCAACCTCGGTCGGGAGGCTCACGCCATGGCTGGTGGGGCCAAGCTTGAGGACATCTTCACCCAGATTCAGGCGGGCGAGACAGCCACGTTGAATCTGATCGTCAAGGCCGATGTGACCGGTTCGCTCGAGGCGGTCACCGAGAGTCTGCGCAAGCTGGAACGAGACGACGTGAAGCTCTCGTTCGTGCACCGGGGCGTGGGTGGCATCACCGAGAACGACATCCAGCTGGCGGCCGCGTCGAATGCGACGATCCTCGGTTTCAACGTTCGCCCTGACCGCAAAGCCCGGGAACTGGCTGACACCGAACACGTCGAGATCAGGACGTACGAGATCATCTACAAGCTCCTCGAGGACATCGAGAACGCCATGCTGGGTCTTCTCGCTCCCGAGTTCGAGGAAGTGGTTACCGGTGAAGCCGAGGTCCGCGAGGTGTTCCGTGTGCCCCGGATCGGCGCCGTGGCCGGCTGCATGGTCACGAGTGGCGTCATCACCCGGAACTCGAAAGTTCGGTTCCTTCGGGATGGCACCATCATCTGGAAGGGTGCGGTGGCGTCGCTCCGTCGGTTCAAGGACGACGTCCGTGAGGTCGCAGCCGGCTTCGAATGTGGTGTCGGCCTGTCGGACTTCCAGGATCTCAAGTCTGGCGACATCATCGAGACCTTCGAGGAACGCGAGATCCCCCGAATCTGAACTCGATACCCCTCAGGCGCTGTTGGCGTCGAGTGGTTCAGAATCGACGTCGGGAACGGCAGGCATCGCCGTGTCATTGAGGTAGCGCCGAACTGCCTCGGCGCCCACGAGACGAGCGACGACCCGGCCGTCCTCGTCGGCGAGCAGCGTGGTTGGGGCCCGACGTACATCCCATCGACCGGCGAGGTCGGGATCGATGGTGGCGTCAACCCGCACGACTCGGTCAGTGGGCCGGTCCTTGGCCAGGAGTTGCTCAACCGACCGGCAGGCCACACAGGTCGGGGTGGTGAAGATGATCCACGCCGCTCCTCCGCTCCGCAGGGCGGAGGGCACGGTTGGCAGGCCTACTGAGGAAAGGTTCTCGTCGTTTCGCTGGGACCGTTGCCACAGTGTGCGCAGCCAGAAGACCCCACCAGCGAGCAGGAAGAGGACGAGGAGGCGGGTGATCATCGGACGGGCCGGAGTCTGTTGAGGAGGAGGTACATCTCGCATCCGACGCAGAGCCCCGTGACCGCGGCGAGGGCGGCGAGCGCGGCAACGATCAGGGCGAGCACCCATCCCACGACGC
>JALRFT010000135.1 GCA_023261915.1 Acidimicrobiales bacterium
TCGCCGGGCATTTGATCCAGCGCACCTACAGCGAACCGCACTGGGACGCCGAACGCGGTGCGGCGATGGCCTTCGACCGGGTAACGCTCTACGGCCTGCCACTGGTCGCCCGGCGCCGGGTGGGATATGCCGCGGTCGATCCGGTCGAGGCCCGCATCTCTTCGATGAACATGGACGACCGCATCCACGAGGTCGTCATCCCCATGGAGGACGTCGTCGAGTTCCGCAACGGCAAGAAGGTTGTCGTCCAAAAGAAGATGTTCCCCGGTTACCTGCTGGTTCGCTGCAATCTCGACGACGATTCGTGGTTCGTGATCCGCAACACCCCCGGGGTGACCGGATTCGTCGGCCAGGGACCCCGACCCTCCCCGCTGCCCCGGCGCGACGTCGAGATGTTCCTCCAGGTCGCCACGGCCGACGAGGAAGCCCTCGTCAAGCGGTCTCGGCCCCGGCTGGAGTACGAATCAGGGGAGACCGTCCGGGTCAAGGAAGGGCCGTTCGCCGATTTCTCCGGCGAGGTCATCGAGATCAACGAGGACCAACTCAAGCTCAAGGTGCTCGTCAACATCTTCGGTCGGGAGACCCCGGTCGAACTCGAGTTCAGCCAGGTCGCCAAGCTCTGATCCCCCGTCAGCAAGGGGTGAGCGTCGCCAACTGGCGGGCCGCACCCCGCTGCTGGCACCATTGTCATCCCGTTCGTACGAACCCCATCCATCCAGTTTGCGAGGCAGCCCGTCATGGCCAAGAAGAAGGTTTCGGCCCTGGTGAAGATCCAGATTCCCGCAGGGGGCGCCACTCCGGCGCCGCCCGTGGGTACCGCGCTCGGTCCACACGGCGTGGCGATCATGGACTTCTGCAAGGAGTACAACGCCGCCACCGAGGCGCAGAAGGGCACCATCGTCCCGTGCGAAATCACGATCTTTGAGGACCGGTCCTTCTCCTTCAAGCTCAAGACCCCCCCGACGTCAGTTCTCGTGGCCAAGGCTGCGGGCCTCGAGGGTGGGTCCACCGAGCCCGGTCGGAAGGAGGCCGGCTCCATCACCGATGCCCAGCTGACCGAGATCGCTGAGATCAAGATGCCGGACCTCAATGCCAACGACATCGACGCAGCCAAGGCCCAGGTGGCCGGGACGGCTCGTTCCATGGGCATCGTCGTCGTCTGATTCGATAACCAACGCCGCGGCCGGGAGAACCTCACCCGGGCGGACCGACCCTTCGGGGTCACAACTACAGAGGGAGCCTCACATGGCGAAGAAGGGCAAGAAGTACGTTGACGCGCTGAAGAAGTTCGATGCGGGGCTGTTCCACACGCCCGATCAGGCCATCGAACTCGTGCGCACGTTGGCATCAGCTGGTTTCGACGAGACCGTCGAACTGGTGGTGCGCCTCGGTGTCGATCCTCGTAAGGCCGATCAGGTGGTCCGCGGAACTGTGGCACTGCCGTCGGGCACCGGCACCGACGTTCGTGTGGCCGTGTTCGCCGCCGGCGAGGCGGCCAACGAAGCCCGGGCTGCGGGTGCCGATCTCGTTGGGGCTGACGACCTGCTGGCCGAGGTGGAGGGTGGTCGTCTCGACTTCGACGTGGCGATCTCCACACCCGACCTCATGCCTCAGGTGGGCAAGCTCGGCCGGGTACTCGGGCCTCGTGGCCTGATGCCAAACCCCAAGACGGGCACCGTGACCACCGACGTGGGCAAGGCGGTTGCCGACTTCAAGGGCGGCAAGGTCGAGTACCGCACCGACCGGTACGGCAACGTCCATGTGCCCATCGGCAAGGCGAGCTTCGATACGGCAGCCCTCACGGCCAACTATCGGGCAGTGGTTGAGGAAATTGAGCGAGCCAAGCCCGCATCGGCCAAGGGCCGCTACATGCGCAAGGTTGCCCTCTCGTCCACGATGGGGCCCAGC
>JALRFT010000176.1 GCA_023261915.1 Acidimicrobiales bacterium
GCACCGGTCCGGACCTCGCCCGCGAAGGCACCGGCGTGAACAAAAAGGACAATCTCTGGCATTACCAGCACCTCGTCGAGCCACACCCCACCGACAGTCCCTTGCACCGATAGGGCACCGGCTCCCGGGGATCGGGGCTCAATGATCCCCTCGACCAATGGCGGAGGTTCAGCCGCATCGGTCAGCCCGTCACCCACCGCCGCCGCCATGGCCGCGTCGCGCGCAGCTGCCTCCACGGGATCAGCGACACAGATCACCCGGCCGAGCGCCATGGAGAATTCAATGGCCGCTCTCACCGCAGGGAGTCGCTCCTGTTGGTAGGTGTCGAGCAGGCCCTCCTCTGCATAGCCCGACAGCACGGCGCTGAGCTTCCATGCGAGGTTGACTGCGTCGCGCACCCCTGTACACATCCCCTGACCGGCGAATGGCGGCATGAGGTGGGCGGCATCTCCGGCCAGCATCACTCGCCCCTTCCGCCACTGCTGAGCGAAGCGGGCACCGAAGGTGTAGACGGCGTGACGTTCGATGACGGCGTTGCCCGGGTGTACATCCCACGGCGCCAGCAATTCCCACGCACGCTCGAGAGCGCCGAGGTCGTCGCGGGACTCACCAGGAAGTGCCATGAACTCCCAACGACGGCGGCCAGGTCCGCCGGACACCATCGTTGTCGGTCGGTGAGGGTCACAGATCTGCACGTTGATCGGGTCGAACGCCCGAGGGGGGTCAAGGACCAGGTCGACGATGAGCCAGTCGTAGAAAAACCCGAGATCCACCTCCTCCACGCCGAGTCCACCTCGCACGGTGCTGTTGGCCCCGTCGCAGCCAACGGCGTAGGCGCCCACGAAAGCGAGGCCGTCAGCCGTGCGGGCCACGACCCGTTCACCATCATCCACAACGAACTCGACCTCGAGTCCGCGGTGGATGGTGACCCCCGGGGTGGCCTCGGCCTGCGCGTTGAGGGCGGCCTCGATTACGGGCTGACAGAACATGGACGACTCCGGCCAGCCCGAGGGCCCTAGGCCGATCCGCCCGAAGCGGAGCAACACGACTCCGTCGGCATTGCGCCACTCATAGACCTCGGCCGGTTCCGAACTCGCCCGCAGGACGTCCCCCATGCCAAGACTGGCGAGAATCCGGCCGACCTCGTGATCGAAGTGCACGGCCCGCGGTAAGGGGTAGGCCTCAGGCCAGCGCTCCACTACTGCCACCCGGTGACCCATCTGGCCCAGCCTGATGGCGAGGGTGAGCCCGACCGGCCCACACCCCACGACGATCACGTCAGCGTGGATCTCATCAAGTGATGCCGACCCAGCCGAGGCCGCAGCGCCGGTGATGACTGCCGATGTCATGACTGACGCAGCGGCTGGTGACCCCACGCGCTGATCCGGTCGTAGACCCGGTCGTCGTCCCAGTCCTCGCCGACGAGGCGGGCGCCGTGACCAACCTCCACCTGGAACCCGGCAGGACTCTGCACGTAGAAGCTGAACATCCGGTCGTTGTCGTGTCGGCCCAGACCATTGGGGATAGCCAGATCGGTCGCCCACGCACGATCGAAGGCTGCGCCTACGTCATCGCGGTCGTTGGTCTCCACCATGATGTGATGCAGGCGCTGAGGGACCTCAAAAGGTGCACGCGCCAAGGCCAGGGTGTGGTGGCGAGCGTTGCAGTGCAGGAACCACACCTCGAGATCGATGCCGGGGGCGAGCTCCATCTGCAGCGAATCCGAACGCTGCATGCCCAGGCCCTCAATGGCGAACTGCACGGCAGCGTCGAAGTTCGTGGTGGCGACCACGACGTGCCCAAACCCCACTCCCTCGGTGGCGAAACCTGACGGCATCGTGTCGGACACGAACGGGGACGACGCCGACGCCAGCCCCGTCACCAACTCAATCGACATACCCCACGGGGCCTCGGTTCGAACGAGACGATTCACCCGCCGGGCCCGGATCTCGTCGTCACTTCCGTCGACCACGTCGAATCCGATTGCTGCGAGTTGCGTGGCCATGGCCTCGAGCGCGTCGTCAGAGCTGACCTCAAAGCCGATGGAGGTGGCGTCATTGGCGGGTCCCGCAGTCACCACGATCCGTTGGGCTCGATCGTCGTTGCGCCAGGTCACCGCCCCACCGGAGGTTGGTTCTCCACGAACCAGACCGACCACGTCGCTGAAGAGTCCGTCAAGTGACGAGGGCTCGGGCACCTCCAGCACGATGTAGGCGAGTTCAAGGTCACGGCGCATGGTGGTCTCCTCAGTCGTGAGCCCTGCCGGTGAGCGGCGGGGATGGCGGCAAGTACTCCCCGGTTTGGGGGTGGGTCGCCCCGAACAGCAGCGTGCACACAGCGTCGGCGTGTGTCCTGATGACGTCGTCGTCAGTCGGGTCGAGACCACTGAGTCGTCGACACTCGGGGCCGAGAACGAACATCGTCGGCGCCGCACCGGTGAGCAGGTAGTAAAGGTGCGCCGGAGGGATGTCGGGCAGATCACCGGCGACGGCGAGCCGGGCGAAGAGTGTCGTCACGGCGTCGTACAGGGGACGGATGTGCTGTTCGACGAGGTAGTCCATGCGGCTGCTGTCGGCCCGGCACTCGCTGGTGATGATGCGGTGCAGTTGCGGGTTGTGGGCGGAGAACTCCACGAACCGACGCACCATGTGATGGACGACAATTCGATCCTCGACGTCGACGAGGGAGCGGAGGTGATGACCGAGGGTGACATTCAACCGATCGAACAACTCGTCAACGACAGCCCTCCACAGATCAGCCTTCGAACGGAAGTGATAGTTGAGTAGTGGCTGGGTCACGCCGGCGACCGAGGCAATATTTCGAAGCGATGCCCCGTCAAAGGACTGGTCGGCGAAGGCGTCGAGAGCGGCCTCCAGGATGCGCTGCCGGGTGGCGTCCGCCGACGGCCGTTGCGCCCGCTCCGAGACCACGCTGCCCATTTCCACCGCTGTACCTAATCAGTTGATAAGGGATCTGTCAACGGCATTGGGGTATCGGTGCTCGGCGAACCTCGGCCCCGTCAGTCCTCACCGGGTCGGCGGTGGGCCTCGTGCTCCTCATCCGCCTCGGCGGGGCGTCCCGGCGGGGTGGCGAGTGCCAGTTCTTCTTCCGTCGGTTCACGACGGCGTCGTGCTTCGGCCGGAAGCAGCCGGGTGATGGCGTCCATGATGCGACGAGTGTCGACGTCAGGATCCACACCGCCAAGTTCGACCGGTGGCCCGACGGTGACCGACACCGGCGGCGGGTCGGTGATGTTGAGCAAGTTCGGCAGTCGACTGCTGCGAGGCCACACCCTCTCAGTCCCCCACAACCCGACCGGAACGACGGGCGCTCCCGTCATGGCGGCCAGACGCGCCGTCCCCCATCGACCGTGCAGTTCCGGATCAAAGAACGCCCGACCACGGGGGATGGTGCCCTGCGGCATGATCACGACCATCTCCCCGGCATTGAGGGCGGCGGCCGCCTCTTCGAGCGGCGCATCGGAGCCGCTCCCCCGCTCCACCCGAATACCACCCACGGCCCGGGCGATGTCACCAACCACCGGTGCGTCGAACACCTCTTTCTTGCCGAGGAACCGGGCGGGACGACCGGCCCGGGCGACAGCCATACCGACCGCAACGGGGTCGAAGTAACTGCGATGGTTGGCCGCCAGGATCACCGGTCCCATGGTGGGGATGTGTTCGGTCCCGTGCACGCTGAGTCGCACGAAGGGCAGCAGTTCGGGTCGGGCGAAGGGGAACAGGAATTTCTGCGGTTCAAGGCCGGCGAGCTTGGGGACACCGGGGGGAACATCGAGCCAGGTGACCGGCCAGCGCCGCACCACGGCATAGAGCGCCAGGCGTGGGTCGGGGTTCACCGCAACCGGGTTACCAACAGCACCGAGCAGCGGAATGTCGTACCACGAGTCGGAGTAGGCGTGACTACTCGTGAGGTCGCAGTCGTTGGCCTCGGCGTAGGCACGCACCGCTTCGAGCTTGCCGTCGTTCCACACGAACGGTCCGTCGATCTCGCCCGTGTAGTGACCGTCGACGCTGGCCCAGCGGGTGGCGACGACGGCGTCGAGGCCGAGTCGGCGGGCCAGTGGCGCCACCAACGGTTCGGGCGTGGTCGTGGCGAGCACCACGCGGTTGCCCTCAGCGCGATGGCCATCGATGAGGATGCGGGCGTAGGGCTGCACGAGAGGCTCGAGTTCGTCAGCGGCCATCTGCCCGGCGCGGGCCACGGCCTCCACCGACCAACCAGATGCGGCCCTCGCCATCTGACGCGCCGCCATCATGGCGGGACGGTTCTCGCCGACGAGATCGAACAGGCCAAACAGGAGACTCTCTCCCGGGATGGAGCGGTCGGGCAACAGTCCGACCGCTCGTAACGCCCGCGAGATGGCCGGGCCGGACGCGCCGCGCAGCAGGGTGCGATCGAGATCAAAGAAGGCGGCACCGGCGGACATCGCTGAAACGCTAGGCCCACGGATGCCGAATCGGAAAGGCCACGTCTTCCTCGACGTGCGCAACAAAAAGGAGCAGGCCACCGAAGTGACCTGCTCCTTGGGTTCCGGAGCACCGGGGGGGACGGCGCCAGCGAAACCGGCTCGAGGGATCTTCGGGGGGAGAAGATCTCTCCTCGGCGTATGTAGCTCTCAGTATGGCGACTCCCGATGCATCTGTCTATTAGTTATTACAGATGTTACCCATCGGTATTTCAGATAGACTCCGCTCATGGACCTGCGCCAACTCAATGCTCTGCTCGCCGTCGCCGACCACGGCACCTTCTCCGCCGCAGCCAAGGCCCTCCATACGGTCCAGTCCAACGTCTCCAACCACGTGGCCCGGTTGGAGCGGGAACTCGGCGTGACACTCGTTGACCGGGCCTCGGGCCAGCTCACCACCGAGGGAGAACTCGTGGCGGCGGGCGCCCGACGCATCAATGGTGAACTCGACGGGGTGGCCGCCGACGTGGCCGCCCTGCGATCCGAGGTGACCGGATCGGTGCGCCTCGGCATGATCGGAACGACGGCCCGATGGCTCGCTCCGGCCCTCATGGAAGCCATGTCCGACCGCTTCCCAAGCGTGCGCCTCATCGTCACCGACGCCACCACGACATCCCTGCTCCCCCAGCTTCTCGCCGGCAACCTCGACCTGGCGGTCGTGAACCTCCCCCTCGACGACCCCGACGTTGCGACCGAGCTGCTCTTTACCGAAGACACCATTCTCGTCACCCCCGCCGACCATCCCTTCGCCGCCCGCGACGAGGTCGACTTCACCGAACTCGACGGCATGCCATTGCTGTTGGAACCATCGGGAACCTCGTTCCGCCAGATCCTCGACACTCGGGCGGCCGAAGCGGGTATCACGCTCGTGGCCAAGGCGGAAGTGGACGGCATGCGCCTGTTGGCGTCACTTGCCTTCCAGCGCTTCGGCGCCTCGGTGGTGCCCTCCAGCGCGGCGCCGGCCTGGCTCGAAGGCGACTGGCGCCGCATCCGGCTCACCGGGATCGAAGGCCGCACGGTGGGGCTCGCCCGTCGCCGTCGAGGCGTACCGGCCGCGCCCGCCCGCGCCCTCCAGGAGGTCCTCACCGAGGTGGTGGTCGCCGAGGCTCCCGCCCAGCCCGGTATCACACCAGTCCCCGCCGGGTGAACACCCGATGAATGCCAGTTGGGGCCGTCGGTCCGGCGGCGCCGGGTGACTAGGCTGGCAATAGAGAAGCACCACGTGACCACGACGACAATCAGGGCAGGCCAGTGACCGATTCAGTGACCATCACCGACAACCGCACCGGCGAAAGCATCGAGATCCCCATCTCTAACGGGGGTGTGGACGCCCAGCAGTGGTCGAAACTCCTCCCCGGCACCTGGTTCTTTGACCCGTCGTTCTCCACCACCGCTGCCGCCGAGAGTTCCATCACCGAACTCGACGGCGAGAACGGCATCCTGCGCTACCGGGGCTACCCCATCGAGGACCTCGCCGAGAACTCCACCTATCTCGAGGTGGCGTACCTGCTCATCCATGGCGAACTGCCCACCGAGGCCCAGTTCGAAGAGTGGGTCCACGAGATCACGTACCACACGTTCATCCACGAGAACGTTCGCAAGCGGTTCATGGAGGGTTTCCACCACGACGCCCACCCCATGGGCATTCTCGTTTCGACCCTCGCCGCGCTCAGCACCTTCTACCCCGACGCCAAGAACATCTTTGATCCGCTCTCCCGCCACAAGCAGGTCATCCGTCTCATCGCCAAGATGCCGACCATCGCCGCTGGCGCCCACCGCCACAGCGTCGGCATGCCTTTCGTCTACCCCGACAACTCCCTCGACTTCTGCTCGAACTTCCTGTCCATGATGTGGAAGGTGGCCGAGCCCCACTACAAGCCCGACCCGGTGTTGGTGCGGGCCCTCGACGTGCTGTTCATTCTCCACGCCGACCACGAACAGAACTGTTCGACCACGGCCATGCGCGTCGTGGGTTCCGCCCACGCCGATCCGTACTCTTCCGCTGCTGCCGCCACCAGTGCGCTCTACGGTCCGCGTCACGGCGGGGCCAACGAAGCCGTGATCCGGATGCTCGGCACCATTGGCAGTCTCGACAACGTCGATGACTACATCAAGCGAGTCAAGGCCGGTGAAGTGCGGCTACAGGGCTTCGGTCACCGCGTGTACAAGAACTACGACCCCCGGGCCACCATCATCAAGCGTACGGCCTATGAAGTCTTTGAAGTCACTGGCCACAACGAGTTGTTGGACATCGCCCTCAAGCTCGAAGAGGTCGCCCTCGCCGACGACTACTTCGTGAGCCGCAAGCTCTACCCCAACGTGGACTTCTACTCGGGCCTCATCTACCAGGCCATGGGCTTCACCACCGAGATGTTCCCCGTGCTGTTCGCCATCCCCCGCACCGCCGGGTGGCTGGCCCACTGGCTCGAGATGCTCGACCAGGACTCACGCATCGCCCGGCCCCGCCAGCTCTACACCGGGCCCGAGCCCCGGGCCTACGCCCCCATCGACACCCGGGGCTGACGCTGATGCCGACGGGGGGATCGGGGACCGACGAGGACACCGGCCCGCTGGCCGGAACCAGTACCCACGTCCGCACCTGCCCCCTGTGTGAGGCCACCTGCGGTCTCGAACTCGCCGTGAAGTTCAACGGTGACGGTGGCGGCGACGTGGTCCGGGTGCGCGGGGACCGAGACGACGTGTTCTCGGCGGGGTACCTCTGTGCCAAGGGCAGTGCCATCGGCCGACTCCACGCCGACCCGGACCGTCTGCGGCAACCACTCATCCGCCGGGGAACGCCCGACGACCCACAGTTCGAGGCCGTGACGTGGGAGGAGGCATTCGCCGAGGTCGAACGCCTCCTCACCGCCGTCACCGACACGCACGGACGGACGGCGACTGCCGTCTACCTCGGCAACCCCAACGTCCACAATCCCGGTGCCGCCCTCTACACCCGGCCACTGATCAGGGCGCTGGGGACACCCAATATTTTCTCCGCCTCGACCGTGGACCAGATGCCCCGCCACGTCTCATCGGGATTGATGTTCGGCCACCCCGACGCCATTGCCGTGCCCGATCTGGACCGCACCGACTACCTGTTGATGTTGGGGGCCAATCCGCTCGAGTCCAACGGCAGCCTGTGTACCGCCCCCGACTTCGCCGGTCGGCTCGAGGCCATCCGTGCCCGCGGCGGACGCGTCGTCGTCGTCGATCCCCGCCGCACCCGCACTGCCGACATTGCCGACGAACACCTCTTCATCCGGCCCGGCACCGACGCCGCGTTCCTCGTCGGGCTGATCCGCGAGTTGTTCGCCACCGGTCGCGTCGACCTCGGTCATCTGACCACCCACGTGAACGGCGTTGAGAACCTCGAAAGTCGTGTTGCGGCATTCACTCCTGAACACGTGGAGTCAGTGACTGGTATCTCAGCTGCCACGGTGCGGCGCATCGCCCAAGAACTCGCCGAGGCCCCCACGGCTGTCGTCTACGGCCGAATCGGCACCACCACGGTGGCGTTCGGAACGGTGGCGTCGTGGGCCACCGACGTGCTCAGTGCCCTCACCGGAAACCTCGATGCTCCCGGCGG